>NZ_DEPM01000211.1:6089-30249 GCF_002358775.1 Martelella sp. UBA3392 | reverse complement strand
CGAGCCGATATCGCATACCGTCGATGACATCGCTTCAGGCAGCGCGGAGCGGCGGCGACACGCATATCAGTCTCGGCGGGATCAGCATCGCGGTACCGGAGGGGACAAGCACGCGGGATGCGGAGGCGATCGGGCAGGCCGTTCGGCGGCAGCTCGACCAGTTTTCGCGCTATGAGCTACCGGGACGGGTGCGGCAAATTCAGCGCAATCCGAACAGGGTGGGCTGATGAAGTCGCTTGCGCAATTCTTCGACCATTTGAAACTGATGCCGATCCGCTGGGATATCCAGCGCAATGACGAACTGTCGGGAACCGGCGAGGGCGTGGTGTATCAGGCCGAGCTTGCTCCGCCGCTCTGGAAGGCTGAGGTTACGATCCAGCCGGTACGGCTGACGGAAGCGCAGGCGATCTCCGCGCTTGTGCGCGGCCTCGGCGGGGCGCTCGAGCCGTTCATGTTTCGCGATCCCTATATATGCGGCCCGCGGCTTGACCCGGCCGGGATATGGATTGTCGGATCGACGGTGACGATCGGTTCGGTGAGTGGCGGGCGCATCAGCCTTTCCGGCCTGCCGCAAATCCTCGACTACCAGGCCACTGCGAATGCGTTGTCCGAATGGCCGGAAGATGAGGCCGACCGGACGGCGGTCAGCGTTTCGGGCGTGCCCGCCGGCAATTACCAGCTCTCGGCGGGCGATAAGCTGCAGGTCAGCGTTTCGGGCGGGCGGACGTATTTCCTCGAGGTCTCGGAAGATGTGACGGCGAGCGGCAGTTCGACGCCGTTGTTCTCCGTCTTTCCGCGCCTTCCGGCCTCGGTCGTCGTGGGCAATGCCGTGACGCTTTATCGCCCGGCCTGCCCGTGCGTCGTTGTTCCCGGATCGTTTCAGGCGGGCACGGTCAGCGGCAATATCGTTTCCGGTATGGGCTTTTCGATCGTGCAGAAGCGGGGCGTGTGATGAAGAGCGTTTCGGCGGCTTTTATCGCGGCGCTTGTCGGCGCGCGGGAGGCGGGGCTTGTGGCGCGGTCGCTGGTCTATGTGACGGCGCGGGACCGGGCGAGCGGGGCCCCGGTCTCGATCGGTTTCTGGACCGGCGGCGAGGATCTGGATATCGACGTGATCGACGGTTCCAGCGGCGGGATCGTAACGCGGACCTATCTTGGCGACGTCAATCTCGATGTTCCGGAAATCCCGCGCGTTTCTGACATGACGATCCAGACGGTCGATATCGGGCTGTCGCAGATCGCGGCGACCGTGCAGCAGCTCGTGCGCGGCTGGGATGCGCGGCTTGCCTCTGTCGAGGTTCATCATCTTCTGATCGATCCGGAAACGGGACAAGCGGCGGGGCCGGCTGAGGTTGCATTTCTTGGCATTGTCGACGGCGAGCCGGTGGAAACGCCGGCGGCGGGCGAGGAGGGCGGGATCACGCTGAACCTGATCTCGGCAGCGATCGCCATGCTGGCGCGCACCAATCCGCTGAAATCCTCCTATGAGGGACAGAAGCGCCGGCAGGATGACCAATGGGGCCGGTATTCCGGCGTTGTCGAGAACTGGGATATTCCATGGGGGCGGGCCGCATGAACACGCTTATCCGCATCGATGGCTGGCGGGCGCGGTTTGATGCCGCGTGCGATGCCATGCGGCGCAAGCCGTTTGCCTGGGGCGATCACGATTGCCTTGTCGGGCTGGTCGGCGACAGCGTGGAAGCGCTGACCGGCGCCGATATCGTCTCGCCCTGGCGGGATCGCTATACGTCTGGCATCGGCGCGCTCAGGGTGTTGCGCAATGACGGGTTTGCAGATCTCGGCGACCTGGTCGCGACGATCCTGCCGGAAATCCATATCTCCCGCGCCCGCCTCGGCGATATCGCGGCCATTCCGTCCGATGACGGTTTCGGCTCCGCGCTCGGCGTCGTCAATGGCGAGCGCATCCTCGTTCTTCGACCGGAGGGTTTCGGGACGGTCGATCTCTTGAGCGCAACGCGCGCCTTCCGCGTCGGGTGACATGATCAGATTCCTATTCCTTACGCTCGTCGCCTTTCTCACGGCGGCGACGGCGGCGCATGCCGGGCCGCTGTTCGGCGCGATTGGCGCTATCGCCGGCTGGATCGGGTCTCTTGGCGTTATCGGCCAGGCGATCGTCGGCATTGGTCTGAGCGTCGGCGCGAGCCTGATCCAGCGGGCGATATCCGGCAAAGAGAAGAAGACCGAGACGCGCGACCCGGGCGTCAACCTGTCGATACAGATGGGCGACAACCAGCCGCTCACCTTCATCGCCGGCGACTACGCGACGGCCGGGCGGCGCAAATATGCGGGAACCTGGGGCGAGGTCGACGGTACGCCGAACGCCTATTTCGTCGACGTGATCGAACTCAGCAGCCTGCCGCAATCCGGGCTCAATGGCGTTTGGGTTGACGACCAGAAGGTGACGCTGCTGACCGGCGAGGCGCATGGCGAATTCGGTTTTCCGGTCGCGGAATATCGAAGCGGCGGCGCGGACTATATGTGGGTCAAGTTCTATGACGGCTCGCAGACTTCGGCGGACACCTATCTGATCGATCGCTTCGGCGGCAATGCCGACAGGCCGTTTACCTCGGCGATGATCGGGCGCGGGGTGACCTATGCGATCGTCACCTGCCGGTATGATCGCGACCTGTTTTCGAGCGCGCCGAGCATGTTGTTCGAACTGGGATCGATCCCGCTTTACGATCCGCGCAAGGATAGCACGGTCGGCGGCAGCGGATCGCATCGCTGGGACAATCCCACCACCTGGGAGTGGTCGAACAACCTGCCGGTGATCATCTATAATGTCATTCGCGGCGTCTATTACGGCGATCAGTGGATTTATGGCGGGCAGGACCTCGCTGCCTATCGCCTGCCCGTTGCCAACTGGATGACGGCCATGAACGAGGCCGATGCCTCAGTCGATGACGGCGCGGGGCCGGTTCCGGCGTTTCGCGGCGGATATGAGTTTCGCGGCGATGAACGGCCGATCGATGCGATCGAGGAGTTGCGGCTTGCCTGCAACGCGCGGCTTGCCGAGGTCGGCGGGGTGTTCAAGATCTCGGTCGGCGCGCCGGGCAGCGCGATCTATGCGTTTTCGGACGATGATATCGTCATCACCAAAGGCCAGTCATTCGCGCCGCATGGCTCGCTTGACGACACGGTCAATGCCGTCGAGGCGACCTATCCGGAGCCGGCGGAAAAGTGGACGATGAAGGACGCGCCGGCACGCTATGACAGCGCGCTGGAGGTGCTGGACGGCAATCGCCTGCCTCAGGCCGTGAGCTTCGAGGCCTGCCCCTTTGGCGGGCAGGTGCAACGGCTGATGCTGGCGATGCTGAACGATGCGCGCCGGTTCCGGACGCACCAGATATGCCTGCCGCCGGATGCCTGGCCGCTGGAGCCGAATGACGTCGTGTCATGGACCAGCGCGCGCAACGGATACGAGGACAAGAAATTCCTTGTGGTCGCGCTCGCCGCGCCGATGAGCACCAACGTCATCGTCTCGCTGAAGGAAATCGACCCGGCCGATTATGACTGGTCGGCGGCCGATGCGCTGCCGACGGCGGTGGGCTGGATCGGGCGGATCGGCGTTCCGGCGCAGATCATGACCGGCTGGACCGTGGAGCCTGCAACGCTCTATGACGCCGCCGGCAATGCCTGGCGACCGACAATCAAGGTTTCGTGGGCCGGCGGGCTGGAGGATGTCGAGCGGGTATGGGTGCAGGTTCGGCTCGCGGCCTCGGGCGATGTTGTCTTTGACAGCGACAGCACGCGCTATGCCAGCCCCTACTACGCGCTGCTGCAGCCGGTGTTCCGCCATAACACCGAATATCAGGTGCGCGGGCGCTATGTACCGATCTCGCGCCGCCCGACGGAATGGTCGGCCTGGCTTGCCGTCACGACGCCGGATGTCTCGACCGATCTCGATGTCACGCTCGATACGGTCGGCGAGGATGTGCGCAAAAGGATTGAGGAGCTTCAGGCCGGTTACGACTATCAGGATTTGCGGATCGCCGACATCGCCACATCGATCTCGTTGCAGGGCTCGGTCGGACTGCTCGACCGGTTGGAACTACGGCAGCAGACCGGTAACGCGCTTGCCCAGATCACCGAGGAGCGCCTGGTGCGCGCCACGGAAGACGAGGCGCTGGCGCAGCAGATCGTGTTTCTCGGCGCGGAGCTGGATGAGGCGACGGCGGCGATCGTCGGAGAGGCCATCGCCCGCGTCACCGCGGACGAGGCGCTTGCGGAGCAGACGACCGAGCTTGCCGCGCAGCTCAATGACAGTTTTGCCAGCGGACAGATCAAGTTTTCAGCGGCCGCCAACCAGTCCGGCGTCACCGCCCGGTTTTCGGTGCTTGTCCGCGCCGGAACGGGCGGCAGCTACATCGAAAGCGGGTTTTTCCTCGAAATCTACACCGAGGGCGGCGTGCAGAAATCGCGCTTCGCCGTCAATGCCGATCAGTTTGTCGTTCTGAACAACGGGCAGCGGCCGCTTGTCTTCGAGGGCGGGGAACTGAAGCTGAACGTTGCCAATATCGGGACCGTGAATTCCGGCCTGATCGACAGCCTGAACGGCAAGATGACCATCAACCTCAACGCCGGGAGCATCGTGATCCGATCATGAGTGGAAAGATAAAAAGTCGCGACGGTCTGATAGAAATCGACCTCGACAGGGGCGTCATCATCATCAGGTCGAGGCGCGAGATAGCTGGCGATGACGCAGACACTGATCGGCATTGACAGCCAGGGCGTGGCGTCGGTCAAGATTTCGACCGACGCCTATGATCCTGTCACCACGCCCGACACGACCTATGGCGCGTGGCTCTACAACTCCAAATTCGACCCGATCCGCTATTGGGGTGATTACACCGCGGTTGACATGGATGGCGCGCCCGCCGTGCAATATCTGCCATCCGGAACGAACCAGGGCAATTACCAACTGGCGATCACCGGCGGGACCGTGACGCGGTACTGGTTTCGAAACGCCTATTTCGCGGGGCTGCATTACACCCAGCCGGTGTTCCAGAAGAAGATCAAGACCTTCTCCGGGCGGTTTTCCGGGCGCGTCGTTCAGAGCTATCATGGCTATCAGGATCGCAGCGGCTATTTCGCCTCATCAGGGGCGTGGTCGGAGCCATGGCACACGGGCTGGAGTGTCGTTAACCCGACCTATGTCGGCTCTCCCGGCAACGGTACGTTGCTGGACCCGAACTACAACCAGAACGCCGACCCGGAAAGCAATACAGTCTTGCAGGTCTGGGACCTGCCGGGCAATGCCGATCCGATCCTCGACCCGCCGCTTTCGCCGGTATCCGGTCAGACATCGGTGATCATCAACAGTTCCACCTGCCGGGTGGCAAAGCCGGGCTATGACGCCAACACCGCGACCGAAACCCAGCTTGCCTTCGACAGCGCGGTGCTGCCGATCAAGGTGGTTGCCGCCAATGACGTCGCCGTGCCGTCCGGCGTCAGCTCCGTTTCTGTCGGGGCGATCCCGGACGATTGCCTTGTCGACGTGCATTTCTACACAGGCGGCGACATCTGGTATCCGATCTCGCCGCTTACGAGCGGCAGCTACAATCTCGGGGCGGAATACTGGATTTCGGGTGGGCAGTTGAATTTCGACAACCCCTATGGGGCCTGCCGGGCGCGGTTCATGATCTATGCCAGCAACGGGGCCGGGCCGACCTATGGCAACAATGACGTGCTGCGGCAGTTCAATGATGGTTCGCAGAATGTTGTGCAGTTCCTGCGGCCGGGTGCAAGCGCCAGCCCGAGCTTTCGCGACATCATTCTCGACAGCCGCTGGCCGGCCGTCAGGATCATCAAGCAGGGCTATATCCCGATCACGGCCGACGGCAACCAGCAATGGCCGGTGAGCTTCGATGCGGGCGGGGCCTGGCCGTTCGTCAAGTTCATGACGGTGCATGGCGGGGCGAGCACGGCGAACGAAAGCTATTCCTCGGCGGTGCGCGAGCCGTTCTCGAAGGTCCTCTACATCAACATGCCGGGCTCCGGTGGCGGGACGGCGGGCGATACCAGCTATTGCAAGCTGACCGGCTCCGAGGCGCGGTTCTACACATTCCGGGGCTCGCCGGTGCTGAGCTACTACGCCAACGCCTCCGACTATTCGGCCGGCACCCTGACGCATCGCTATGACGACAGCCCGATCCAGGGCATCCGCTATTACATTTTCGGGATACCGCAGCCATGAATTACACGACGGGCACAATCACGCTCACCAACGGCTCGGCGGCCGTTACCGGCAATGGCACGGGCTGGGCGACGGCGCTGATCGCCGGCGGCGTGATCTACCCGCAGGCCGCCGGCAATCCCCTGCCGATCGCAAGCGTCGACAGCGACACCGCGATCACGGCGGCAACCGAATGGGTCGGCGCTACCGGCACTTATGCCTATGCGCTTCAGCGGCAAGATGACGCCAACCAGGTGATCGCCAATGCGGCGGCGCTGGCGGATTATATCCAGCGGCTCGACAATGAGACGCTCTCCGCCCTGGCCGGGTTGACGCCTGCGGCTGACAAGCTGGCCTATTTCAGTGGGGCGAGCACTGCAACATTGACCACGCTGACGAGCTTCGCGCGGTCGCTGCTCGATGACGCCAACGCGAGCACAGCCTTGACGACGCTGGGCGTCTCGGCTTTCGCAAAAACCTTGCTGGACGACACCGACGCATCGGCGGCGTTGACGACGCTGGGCGTCTCGGCATTCGCAAAAACCTTGCTGGATGACATCGACGCTTCGGCGGCTCGGGAGACCTTGGGGGCTGCATCGTCAGCGGCGCTTTCGAACTACCTTCCTGTTGGTGGCACGGCGGCAAATGCGAGTGCGGTTGGTGGCGCCCCTCTTTCATCCTTGGCTAGGGCGGCGTCGGATTACATTTACGGCCCAAACGCCACGAAAGTGCTATTTCCAACGGGAAGCTCCATCTCCATGATTTATTCGAACCATGTGCGGTTCGCATGGGATGACGGCTTTTACTACAGCATCGACGGCAACAATTTTGTACTGATCAATTCATTGCCGTCCGATGCGAAATTCAAGGATGTGATCGAAGACGCCAGCGAATTCGACCTCGCGGCGCTTGCGCCGGTCAGGTGGCAGAGAAAAGAGGATATCCCGGTCGGGCTTCCAGAGGGTGATCGTCTTGGCTTCCTTGCGCAAGACCTGCTGGCGTTCGATCCAGCCCTGGTTCGGGAAACGCCCGTTCCGGACAAGTCAGGGGAAACATACCTGGCACTTGCGGATGACGCCGCCTTGCAGCTCATCGCGCATCTCTGGCGAACCGTGTGTGCTCTGAGCGATCGGGTTTCCGCGCTCGAAGCGGCGGCGGAGGCCTAGTATGGCTGAAGTCCTCGAAATCACATCCGATCCGAACGGCATCTTTTCGGCTAGCGGGCTTAGCCTCCTGGCCGATCCGGATGCGACTGCGGGAAGCTATCCGGTGAGTTATCGCGTGTTGCGAAACGGGCGCGTGCTGCTGGAACGATCGGATACAATCACCGTCAGCGCCTCGCCCTACAAGGCGGCAAATGCCGCAGGCGGGGCGGGCTGGCCCGGCGCGCTGCTGGATTTCAGCGGCGATCATTATCGCCTGACCGCCAATGCGGACATCGAAAACGCGAGCGCGGAAGCGATCTGGTATCCGGCGCCCTCTGTCGGCTTTTCAGATGTCGTCACTTTCACCCGCGCGGGTGCTGCGACCTATATCGACGCCAACGGGTTTCTTCAGGTCGCGGCGAGCGGCGCGCCGCGTTTTGACAACAGCACCGGCCGGCGCGGGCTTCTGCTGGAGCCGTCGGCAACCAATCTCTGCGTCAACAAGAACGTGTCCCTGCTTGAGGCTGGCGCGAACACCATCGTCACGCCCATGCCGGGCGAGATCGGCCCGGATGGTGTGACCGGCAATGTCTACCGGGTGCAGCTGCCCGCAGAAGGCAACACGTTCGTCCGGCTTGCTAATGTCGTGGGCGGGTCACAGACGGCGGTATCTGCCTATGTCAAGCAATACGACCCGGGCTCGCGACAGTTCGCGTTTGGCTTCGACGGGTCGGTCAACAATCTTTTCGAGGCCACGACGGACTGGGCGCGATACGAAAGCACGGGCACGGCGGGCGTCGGCTCCATCGCGCTCGTTAACAACATATCTTTCGCGGTATCTGACACCTATGCCTCCGATATCCTCGTCGCCTTCCCTCAGGTGGAGGCCGGCTCGCGCGCGACAAGCTATATCCCGACCAGCGGATCGGCCGTCACCAGGCCTGCCGACAGGGCGCAACTGAGCGAGCCCGTTGCAGCGCTTCTCCGGCGCAGTGAGGCGTCCATTGTGATCCAGGGCGAGGGTGTTCTCGGCGCGTCCGGTCGTCTCATCGGCGGCGCTGCTGGCACCCGGCTGTTGGGTTTCGACGCGGGGCAAACAGCCATTGTGGCGGGCAATGCAGCGACGCTGTCGCTCGGGGCTGTTTCCACGCCGCTGCCGTCATTCGGGGTGGCGGTCGGTTACCACGGGGCCGGCAAACGCGGCAGCTATAACGGCGACAGCGTGCTTGCCGATACCGTGGCGATCGACGCTGATCTAACAGCCGCTCTTATCGGTCGGGACAGCGCCGGCAATTTTGCGCGTGGCTGGTATTACCAACTCGTGATCTGGCCGTTCCGGATGACCGATGCCGATCTTCAGACGAGGGCGCTGCCCTATGCCTGACATGCAATTCCTGCCGGAGGTGGCGCAATGATTGGATTGACACTCGGCCTGAGCCTGAAACCCATCCCGGGCAGAGGGCAGGCCTTCTCTCTCGACGCTTTCATGTCCGGCCTCGATGCCGGCTACGTCTATGATTATTCCAAGCTTGACCGCCACTATCAGACAAGCGAGGGCGCGAACCTGGCGGATGAAGATGGAGAGTCTGTCGGCCTCAGCCTGGACAGCCGGCGCTGGGCCGGGCTGGACCTTGCCGAAGTGCAGGCCGGACAGTCGGAACTGGTCACCAACGGGACATTCGCGAGCGATCTGGCCGGATGGGTCAATGACAATAATTACTGGACATGGGTTTCCGGCAAGGCGTTCCACGCATCCGGTGACGTCTTCAACACATTCCGCACCGATGCGTGCGGCGGGCAATCCGGCAATCGCGCGATCCTTGAATTCGATGTTTCCGGCTATGCCGGCGCGTCCGGTCTGCGCGTCCAGTATCGCACCGCAAGCAATACGCCGCTCACCGGCGGTCTGTGGGGAGCGGGTTCCGAACGGCCGTCGATCGCGGCGAATGGGCGCCACCGATCCGTTACAAAGGTTCCGGCGGGCGCGGCCTACATTGCCTATGCTCGCGACATAACGTCTTCGTCGATGACGGTCGCTATCGACAATGTGACATTCAGGGTCATACCGGGCCTCGAAGCGGCGCAGGCCACGACCAATTTTCGCCCGGCGCGGCAGGCGAACGGCGTCAAGTTCGACGGCTCCGACGACAGGCTTGTCTCGCTCTACGGGCTTTCCGGCGCGGGCGATGTCTTCGCCTTCGACCACGCCGATATTCCGGCGGTCGTTCCGGCAACGCAGATCCTGTTCGGCGCGCAGGACGGCTCCGGCAACGGCGCCTATCTCGGCATCACCAGCGCTGGCGCTCTGCGGGTGAAAATCGGCCAGGCCGTTATCGATTCCTCTGGCGTCGATCTGCGGGGCGGACGCCATGTCATCGGCTTCTACACCGTCGGCTCGACCGTCTATCTCTACGCCGATGGCACGATCGTCGGCTCCGATGCCTGGACGGGATCGCTGCCTGCAACGCCGTGGCATCTCGGCGCGGTCAACGCCAACGGCACGGCATCTGCGTTTTTCGGCGGATCGCTGTTCTGCCCTCTTTCCGGTCGGGCGACGCTGACCCTCGACCTCGCCAATCAAATCCGCAACGCACTGCTTTCGAAAGGATAAGACAATGCCTACCAATCTTCCCTGCGCGGTGATTGTCACCGCTGCCGCAAAGGCAAGCGCCGAGGCCGTCATGACCGCCTATCGTGGCGGCGCTGTCGAGTTTGGCCGGGCGGTGATCCCGGCCGATTCAGTCGACCCCACGCCATCCTCGACGCCGACGCACTGGCTGCTGTTCGACGCGTCGACCAGCTATGAAGACGTCTCGGTCTATCTGGCCTTCGCGGATGGTGATCTTCCGCCGCTGGCAAATCCGCAGGCCGCATGGGGCGAGGACGGGCTTATCGGCGCGGCCGATGCGCTCACGGCAATCAATGCCGGCAATGTGCAGGTCTATGCCGCCTCGGGCGATGTCATTCCGTCGGAGTTTATCGAGGGCCGGGACGGCCAAGGCGGCCTGTTGCGCGGCCGAGGGCTGATCTACCGGCCGATGCAGGAATTCTAGGCTCCGTCTGGACCAACCCCCATAATCCCGGGCTGCTGACGGCCTGCTTCAAAAGGACAATCGACATGGAAATCACCACGGTCTCGCGCCGGGGGGCGACCTTCGTGCGCCTGCATGAGGGCAATCCCCGCACCGCCTATCTCGATCCGACCGGGACGCCGACGCTCGGGCCGGGCTTCACTATGGCTTCGCCTTATTGCCGCGCGGAGCTGGCGAAAATTGGTATCACCAAAATCGTGCCCGGCAAGACGACGATCGCCAATGACGATGCCGAACGGATCCTGAAGGTGGTTCTCGATACCGGCTATGGCCGTGAGGTTGTCGCCAATTCTCCGGCTGACCGGACGCAATACCAGATGGATGCGGCGGCGAGCGCTGCCTACAATCTCGGTGGGCGAGTGGTGAGCAAATGGACATTCGGCAAGCTTTGGCGCGCGGGAAAGATCAAGCAGGCGGCCGACCATCTCGGGTCGCACTACAACACCTCCAAGGGCAAGCGCCTTCCCGGCCTCGTTCGCCGTCGCAAGGAAGAGGCGCTGATGTTCGAGAAGGGCATTTATACCGGCGTCGACACCGTTGCGGCCGCGCCGGAAGGGGTGGCGCGCGAGGCGTCCGAAACCGCGCCCGAGACCGGCGATCCCGTGGTTCGGGACGTGCAGCAGATGCTGAAGAAGCGCGGCTTCGATCCAGGCGAGATCGATGGCTGGTTCGGGCAGAAGACGAAAGCGGCGGTGATGACCTATCAGATGGCGCACCCGCACCTGAAGAATGACGGCATCATTGGTCCGGCGACGATCGCGCAGCTGAGGCGCGACATGGCAGCACTGAAGGATGCGGCGGAGAAGTCCGGCGCCTCGGCTGCAGCCTCCGGTGCTGTCGCCTGGGCATCCGGGCTGCCGGTCGGTTGGATTGTCGGCGGCGTGGTCATCCTTGCCGCAGTGTGGTTCGCATGGCGTTATCGTGATGTCATCGCGCGCCGCTTTAACACCATGACCGGCCGGAGTGTCGAGGTATGATCGCGACCGCTATCGCATGGCTCTTAAAGCTTGGCGCGAGCGGCATTGTCGATCGGGCGATCACACTGATCGAGAAGCGCGGCGAACTGGCGAACGGTCGGGAAAAGATAGCGGCCGATCTTTCGGCCGAGTATCTGCAGCAGGTTGTCGCTGAAACGCGAATCATGGCGAACTACAATACCGCTAAGCTGTCATTCCCGTGGTTCTGGGCTTTTGCGGCGGCGTTTCTCGGTCCATTGGCGCTCTGGTGGTCGGCGGTCATTCTCGATAGCGTCTTCAACTTCCCATGGGATGTCGCAAACCTGCCAACGCCTGAAATGCGAACCTGGGCGGGCAATATGATCCAGTGGATTTTCTATGTCGGGTCCGGCGCCGGGGCGCTCAAGGCCGTCATCAGGAGGTGACCGGTGACGAACGATCTCTATCAGTCAGTCGGCGAGATCAAGTCCGGGCTGGATATTCTTCTCAAGGCCGAGACCCGAAACGAGGAGAAGCGACGGCGACTTTACGAGCGGATCGAGGTCGTCGAGCGCCAGAATGAAAAACTGCTTGATCAGCAGGACGCGATAAAGGAACGCCTGGAAAAGGCGGAGGTGATCGTCGACGAATACAAGCGGATCAAGCAGATGGGCCGAGGCTGGATGCTGGGCGCGGCCATGTTTGGCGGCGGGGTGACGCTGGCCGTTTCGGACTGGATCACGGCCGCCATCAAGGCGATTGGTCGGTGATGATAGCCGCCTCGGGAAACCGGGGCGGCTTTTTCTTCGTGATGCGTTGTGGCTGTTCTTGGGCTTGCGTTGAAGCGGAGCTATTTCTGGCCTGATAGTCGGACGACGGGTAAGCAAATCTTTTCGATTGTTGTAATCTGGGCTGCAATCGTTTTTGTCATGCTTTTGTCGTCATCGTCATAGGCACCTTCCCACAAATTGGCTTCGATGTTTTTTCGAAAAGCTGGTTCAGTTTCATTGCTAAAATGCAATTGAGAACTTGCCGAGACTTGGAGCATTCGAAACTGTTGAAGGAGTGTGTCCATTGCCCGTTCCACCTCCTCGCCGAAAATAGCCCGGGCCATCGGCTGACATCTTAGCAATGCCTCACGATTCTCACTCTCGTTTTCAATCCGCGTAAAGTAGACCTGCGCCGTTGCGAGCTTGTTCAATTCGCTCTCGGTCGCTGGCACCACACCATTCTCTTTAAGTCGCTCTTTTGCCATATGAAGTTCGTATGCCATCAGAAGCGGTTGGCGTATATTCCGTAAACTCCGGCGGACTTTATATGTAGCTGTTAATACGGTTTCTGCCTCTTCAATGTGGCGCGCTGACAAATGTTGCTGCCGCCAATCATCGAAGGTCCGTCGGCCCCACCAAGCCGCAACGCCGACAGCGATCGCTCCGGCAAGGGTTCCTAGTCCTGAAAACACCTGCCCGAAAGCTGACCATTCTGCGGCGGTCCATGTTGAGAATTCTAAAGCGCACATTCGAAACTCGGCAAGTTTCAGGTTGTACTTTGTTGATTAAGCAGAATCATCGAACTATCCGCCAGCGGCCGCTGCAGCCCCTTCGCCTCATCCCATGGCGCGCGCATCCACACATCCAGCTCCTCCGTCGTTGTCAAGATCACCGGCATCGCCTTCGGGTGGATCGGCTTCACCACGGCGTTTGCCTCGCAGGTGAGAAACCCGAACAGCTCGTGCGTGCCGGGCCGCGGGGTCTTCTGCGAGCCGCGCTCGCCCTCCCACGCCGTCCAGATCCCGGCAAACGCCGCAAGCGGTTTGTCTTCGTTGATGGCAAACCAGCGTTTGGTCTTTTTCGGCTTGGTGTTCTCCCACTCGCAGAACGTCGTCCACGGCACCAGGCAGCGGTTTGCCGGGCCCAGCCAGCGCCGCCAGTGCGGCGATGTCGTGTTGCGGATATTGGTGACGCCAGTATCCGGCTTGCCCTTGGTGACGAAGGAAGGCGAGGGCATGCCCCATGTGGCGAAGGCAAGTTCGCGTTCGCTATCGGCCATGCGCACGATCGGCGCGGGCCGATCGGGATAGCAGTCGCCATTCAGATCGGCGCGGTTGGTCAGGTCGCGTTCCGGCTTGAAGAGTTGGCGCACGGCTTCATGACTGGTCGTGTTGTTATACAGGTTGCACATTACGGCTTATCCCCCAGCTTCACCGTGCGCCATATGCGGCGCATCCCGGCCGGTCTCCTCACCCGTATATCACCATAATCGCCGAGGCTTGGCGAGAGCAAGGCTGTCGCCATGTACTCCATCGTCTTGCAGCGGGAACAGGCGAAGGGCGGTTCGTGCACGTAATGCATTCCGCCGAAGATCGGCACCAGGTCGGAGGCCAGATAATTCACCCGCCGCCGGCAGCCGCCGCACCAGACCTGCAGGATGTGCCCTTCTGAGGCTGCATCCTGAAGGGTGCGATAGCCCTTGCCGGGCGGTAGTCCGGGCGGCGGTCTTTGTGCTGGCATGGTTCTTTCGCCTTCCGTATGTTCCATGTTTGTTCTATTTTCGGAAATAGCGAAATCGGAGTCAAGAACACGCAAAAGCCACCTCGGAAAACCGGGCGGCCTTTTTGTTTACCGGGCAGCCGTCCGGCGCGGTCAAGGCGCTCTTTGCCGGAACCTTCGGAGAACATCTGGTGGGAGTTTCGTGGGACTTCTGTTCCCGCCATCTGCCTTCCGGGCCAAATTTTCCGTTTTTGTTTCAGAAATGCTTTTTGGCCCTTGCGCGACAAACGCCGAAAGTCTAATGGGGACGGGCCGTAACGGTTGGTCGGGGTGTAGCGCAGCCCGGTAGCGCACTTGACTGGGGGTCAAGGGGTCGTGGGTTCGAATCCCGCCACCCCGACCATTTCTCCGGATTTTCTTCTCGATTTTGATCGTTGTTCGCGTCCCCCGCTCGGAAGTCTGCGACAACACGTCGTTGGCAATCGCCGGCCGGAATTGCTACAGGGAACGTGATGAAGACGACAGCAGCAAGACTGGGAGCGGATTGATGAGCGTTGAGGGCAAGGGGAGCTGCTGTGCGGTATCCCGCAACAGTGAGAAAACCGCTATTGAGGCCGCTCCGATCATCCCAGCAGGCGTCGGTGAGCGCTCCAACGCGATTGCCCTTCCAGGCGGGCGCAGCCATGTCGGCATTGATAATCCCGCGATCCCCAAGGATGGCGAGGGCCCGGCGCGCTTCGTCAAGCTCAATCCCTTCGCCCTCGAGGCGCAGACCGTCACGATCAGGCGCTTTGCGGAATTCGTCGATGCGACCGGTTATGTCTCCGAGGCCGAGCGCTTCGGCTGGTCCGCCGTGTTTGCCGGCCTGGTCTCGAAAGATACCGAGGTCACTGGCGGTGCCCCCGATACGCCGTGGTGGTGGCGGATCGACGGCGCCTGCTGGCGCCACCCGGAAGGCCCCGGCAGCAGCGTCGAGGACCGGCTCGATCATCCCGTCACCCAGGTCTCCCACGCCGATGCGGTGGCGTTTGCTACCTGGGTCGGCGGCAGGCTGCCGAGCGAGGCGGAATGGGAGCGGGCGGCCCATGGCGGCGTCGTCGGCCGCAAATTCGTCTGGGGCGATGAGGAGCCGACCGACACCAAGATCTTCTGCAATATCTGGCAGGGGCGTTTTCCCGATCACAATACCATGGCTGACGGCTATATGGGCACCGCGCCGGCGCGATCCTTCGAGCCGAACGAGGGCGGGTTCTACAACATGGCCGGCAATGTCTGGGAGTGGACCGCCGATCCCTATCGCATCCGCTCGCTTTCCCGCCATGCCAAGCAGCGCAACGCCGCCGCCGTTGCCGCCGATGAGCGCCTGCTCAAGGGCGGCTCGTTCCTCTGCCATTACAGCTATTGCTATCGCTACCGGATCGCCGCGCGCATGGCGCTGACGCCGGACAGCGCCGCCAGCAATGTCGGTTTCCGCGTCGCTTACGACGCCTGATCAGCCGAGTTCGCTTTCAGGCCGGTGCGGCATGCGTTCGGGATGAACGCCCGCCTGTTTCAGGGTCCGCTCCAGCAATTGCTCGTAGATCGGCTGTCCGCCGAGCCAGCGGGCCGCGACATTGGCGGTGACGCATGTGGCGATCAGCGGCAGTGTCATGGTGTAGGCCCCCGTCAGTTCCAGCGTCAGCGCGACGCCGACCACCGGCGCGCGCACCGAAGCCGAAAACAGCCCGCCCATGGCGGCGATGCCGAAGGCGAGCGGAATGGCGGTTCCTTCCGGCAGCATGCCTTCCAATATTGTACCAAAGGCAAGGCCGATCGCGATGGCGAGCGCCAGCATGGGCGCGAAGATGCCGCCGGGCGTGCCGGCGGAATAGCTCACCACCATGGTGGCGAATCGCAAGACCGCAAGCAGCAGAAGCGCGCTCAGCACGACATGGTCGCGGGCAAGCGAGACGATCACGTTCTCGCCGCCGGTGACGGCGCGCGGAAACAGGATGAACAGCGCCCCGATGGCGAGCCCGATCAGCGCCGGCATGAGGTAGGGAATGCGCTTATGCATCGCGATGGTGAAGCCGGAAACGCTCATCAGGCTGGCGTTGAGCGCAACGCCGACGAAGCCGAGAAGCACGCCGAGAACAACGAAGGCGGGCAGCAAAGCCAGCGCGGGCGTGGCGACCGACATGGAGAAATCCGGCGCGGTGCCGCCGATCACTTCCGTCATCACGGTGGAGAAGAAGGCGGCGACGATGACGCCCATATAGCTGCGGAAGTTATAGGGAAACTGGTTGTGCGTTTCCTCGATGATGAACAGCACGGCGGCGAGCGGGGCATTGAAGGCGCAGGCAAGGCCGGCGGCCGCGCCCGCGCCGAGCAGGCCGCGCCGCTCCGTATCCGAAACCCTGAAGAAATCCGTGGTCGCCGCCGCGATCGACGCGCCGATATGGATCGTCGGTCCCTCGCGGCCGAGCACGAGGCCGGATGACAGCGCGCCGATGCCGGTGAGGAACTTGACCGGCAGAACCCGGCGCCAGCGCACATTGCGCAGATTGCTCATCGCGCCTTCGATTTCCTGCACGCCGCTGCCGGCGGCCTCCGGCGCATAGCGGCGCACGACGGCGACCATGGCGACGGTGACGGCCATGGTGATCAGCGCCGCCGCCAGAACGAGCCAGGGCCCGTGCAGAAGACGCCCCAGCGCCTGCGGCCAGGTCGACAGCCGATCGATTGCAAGGTGGAAAAACGAGCCGATCGTGCCCGTGACAATGCCTGTAACGGCCGCCATGGCGATAAAGCGGGTCTCCGCGCGCCGGTCGCGCCCCTCAAGCGCTGCGTCTTCCGGTTCGCTCATCTTGCGCGTGCCGAGCTGAGGCGCGCCGAAGTTGGTCTGTGCATATATGGCCCCTCTTTCTGATTGCACTATGCAGACTGAAAATGTCTTGTCCAGAGCACCGCCAGCCGCTGGCGACCTCATTCAGCGGCATAGTTTGCTGTTGATTGCATGTAGCTTTCGGGCAAAACTCCGGCCCGATCGAAAACGGCCTGCAAAGAGGGGACATGAATGGACCGCGAACACGATCCCAGCCAGCTTGAAATGGTGGTGCTGATGACGCCGGACATGGCGAATTTTTCCGGCAAGGTGCATGGCGGCGCGCTGCTGAACCTGCTCGACCGCGTGGCCTATTCCTGTGCGGCGCGCTATTCACAGGATTATGCGGTGACGCTGTCGGTGGATCAGGTGACGTTTCGCGAGCCGATCAATGTCGGCGAACTCGTCACCTTGCGGTCATCGGTGAACTATACCGGCCGCACCTCGATGGAGATCGGCATCAGGGTCGAGGCGGAGGATGTGCGCAGCGGCCATCGCCGCCACACCAATTCCTGTTATTTCACCATGGTCGCTGTCGATGCGCACGGCAAGCCGACGCCGATCCCGAAGCTCGATCTCAACACGCCGGACAAGGAGCGCCGCTTCAAGGAGGCGCAGATGCGCCACCAGTTGCGCCGCGAATATGAGAGCCGGTTCAAGGAGTTGAAGGCGGATTAGAGCAATTCCAGGTGAAGTGGACACCGGTTCACCGTCCGGAATTGCGTAAAAACAAAAAGGCTCTAGAGCGCTGCAAGCTGCAGCGCGTGTGCAATAATGCCCCGCGACGGCATGGATCCGTCGCGGGGCGTCTCCTCAGTAATACGGTGAAACGCATTGCTGCCTTGGCCCGTGATAGGGCTGGTAGGTATTGTCGGAGACGCGGTATGATTTGTAGTGATCCTCGCACCACTGATAGTGCTTCGGATTGATCGTCGGCGTGGTCGCGGTGTTGACGGTGTTGTCGTTGTTGGTCGCCGCAACAACGCCGCCGCCGATCAGCGCGCCTGCCGCGAATGGAACCCAGGCGTTGCCGTTCCAGCCCCAGCCCGGACCATAGGGGCCGTAGGGCGGGCCGTACCAGTAGGGGCCGAGCGCCGCCGGTCCGTAATAGGGACCCCAATTGGGCGGCGGCGGGCCATGCCAGTGCGGCGGCGGCGGGCCTCCCCAATGCGGGGGCGGGCCGCCATGCCAGGGCTGGCCATAGGGCGCGCGAACCGGGCCGGGGCCGCGCGGGCCGCCGCCATGCGGGCTATTGTGCCAATAGGGCGGAGGGCCCTGCCAGTGGGGGCTGCCGCCGCCATGAAAGGCCGGGCCGAAGCCCGGGCCATGCGGCGCAAACCCGCCGTGAAAACCACCGCCGTTAAAGCCGCCATGAAAGCCGCCGCCGTGGAAACCGCCTGCCGGGTGGGCAAGGGCGGCCATCGGCGAGAGGGCAAGCGCCGCCGCCGCCGCAACGGCCACAAGTTTACTGCGTGCAAGTCCGAACATCGCATTCCTCCTGCATCTCGAACAAAAACCGCCACGCGATCATTCTAAACCGCAGGTAGCATTTCTTTGCTGAACGCAAGCTGAATAATTGGGGACCTCGCCCGCCTGGGTTTCTCAGCCTTCTTCCATGCCCAGGAGCACGTTTGCGACATTGTGGCCAATCTCGGTGACGCCGTAGCCGCCTTCCATGACGGTCACGATCGGCAGGCCCGATGCCGCCAGCATCGCGCCCATGCGCCGGAAATCGGGCGTGGTCAGCCGGAAGAAGGAGATCGGATCCTTCTCGAAGGTATCGACGCCGAGCGAGACCACCAGTGCTTCCGCGCCAAAATCCGCGATCCGCTTCATCGCGCTTTCCAGCGCCGCGCGATAGGCGCTCCACGGTGTGTTGCGGGGCAGCGGAAAATTGGCATTGAAGCCTTCGCCCCTGCCTTTGCCGGTTTCCTCCGCATGGCCCCAGAAATAGGGGAACGCATCGTCCGGATCGCCATGGAGCGAGGCGAAGAAGATATCGTCGCGCTCATAGGTGATGTCCTGCGTGCCGTTGCCGTGGTGAAAGTCGACATCGAGGATCGCGACCTTCGCCGCGCCGTGATCGATCAGCCGCTGGGCGGCGATCGCGGCATTGTTCAGGAAGCAGTAGCCGCCGAAGAGATCGATGCCGGCATGGTGGCCCGGCGGGCGGCAGAGCGCGAAGGCGTGGCGATTGCCGGCGGTGATATGATCGGCCGCCGAAATCGCGCAATCATTGGCGGCAACGGCCGCCCGGTAGGTGCCATCGGTGATCGAGGTCTCGACCGAATTGGCGTAATAGCCGAGCACACCGTCGATATTCTTCGGCGGGCGGGCATGGTAAGAGCGGCGGACGGGCAGCGAAATCGGGATCGCCTCGCTGGTGAAGCCGGCGGCCACCCACCGCTCCCATATGGTTTCCAGAAATTCGAGGTAGCCAGCATCGTGAAGCTTGCCCGCGACCGCAAGACCGTGCGCCTCGGGCGCGACAATGTCCGAAAACCCGTTCTCCTGCAGCGCCGCCAATACCCATTCCGCCCGGAACGGCCCTTCGAACGGCTTCACCAGTTCACCGCCATGCAGCTCGGTTTTGGCATCGCGGAACCTGTGGTCCTCGGAATAGATAATGCGCATTGTCAAAGCCTCTCCTGTTCGTTCTTCCTTACTGTATCAGGAGGTAAACGGGAATCGCTTTCAGTGCATCATTGGGGCATCGAGGTGTCTCAGCTTGTCGGGATTGCGGATGACATAGATCGCGGCGATCTTTCCGTCACGGGGGAGAAGCGCGGTGACCTGCAACTCGCCATCCGCTTCGCGCGTGACGAATCCCGGCAGGCCGTTGACATAGCATAGCCGAACAAGCTCCGTGTGCTGCGTCCAGGCGATCTCGGCAAGTCGTTCATGGATGGTGATGATATCCTCGACGCCGCTGACAACCCGGAATGCCGCCGACCGCTTGCCGCCGCCATCGGCATGAAAGCTGGCATCGGCCACCAGCATGTCGCGCAAAGCGGCAATGTCGCCGCTGCGCGAGGCAGCATGAAAGGCGCGGGCGACGTCGAGCCCCATCTGGTGTTCGACCGGGAAGCGCGGCGCTTCCTCCCGGACATGGTCGCGGGCGCGGGCCGCAAGTTGTCGGCAGGTCTGCGGGCTGCGCTCCAGAGCGTCGCCAACGGCGGCAAAATCCATTCCGAACACGTCGTGTAGCAGGAAGGCCGCCCGTTCCAGTGGCGAAAGCCTTTCGAGCGCCAGCATCAGCGGCAGGGTGAAGTCGACCTCCGGCTCCTCCTCGATCGCCGGCGCGGGCAGCCAGGGACCGATATACGTCTCGCGTTGCGCCCGCGCCGATTTCAACTGGTCGAGGCAAAGCCTCGAAACCATGCGCCGGAGAAAGGCCTCGTCGGATCGTATCGCGGCGTGGTCGGCCTTCATCCAGCGGATGAAGGCCTCCTGAACCATGTCTTCGGCATCGGCGTGGGAGCCCAGCATGCGATAGGCTATCCGCTTCAGAAGCGGGCGATGCTTCTCGAAAGCTGTCGTTGCTGCCCTGCCATGATCGGTGAGCATCAGGCCGCCGCCGCCGGTTCGAACCACATTTTGAAACCGATCGCGATACGGTTCCAGCCATTGATCACATTGATCATCATTGTCAGTTTTACCTGCTCCTCGGGGCTGAAATGTCGCGCCAGTTCGTCATAGGTGTCCTGCTCGACCGATGCCTCTGAAATCCGGGTCAGTGCGTCGGTCCAGGCGAGCGCCGCGCGTTCGCGTTCACTATAGCATGGCGCCTCGCGCCATGCGGAGAGGAGGTAGATGCGCTGTTCGCTCTCGCCGGCACGGCGGGCTTCGGCGGTGTGCATGTTCAGGCAATTTGCGCAGTTGTTGATCTGGGAGGCGCGGATTTTCACCAGTTCGACAAGCTCTTGTTCAAGACTGCCGGCAATCTCGGTGGAAAAACCAAGCCATTTGCGGGCAATGCCTGGGCTGGAGGCAAAGATATCGACGCGGGCATTCATGGGGATACTCCTTTCAAGGTTTGCACCTCCATGACGATTGCGCGCCGCCAAACGTGACATCGGCCAGGAAAAAAAATAGAATGCTCGCGATAGCGGGCCTGTTTGGCTTGGCGTCAGACCCCGAGCCGCTTGTAGAAAAACGTCGTGCCGCAATAATCGCCATCGGGGTAAAGCGCGTATTCGGGCACAACGCCCACGCGCTGCCAGCCGAGGCGCGGGTAGATCGCTTCGGCAGCGCTTCCCGTCGCGGTGTCGAGCACCATCAGCCAGCGATCGCGTTTCAGGCATTCCGCCTCCAGCCGCTCCATCAACTGGCGGGCGATGCCCCGGCCGCGCATGTCGCGACGCACGATCAGCTTCATCACATCGCCGCGATGCGGCTGGTTGGTCTTGCGGGCGAAGCCAGCCTGCACCGTGCCGACGATATCGTCTCCGTCCGCCGCCACGGCGAGCACGGTGAAACCGTCCGCCACGCCATCGGCGACGCCCTGCCAGAATGCGCGGGCTTCGGCCGGATCATAGGGCGCCATGAAGCCCATCGAAGCGTTGTCCTCGATGCTGTCGCGCAGGAGTTCGCTGAGCGCCGGGATCGCGGTCACGGCTTCCTCGGCGGATAGAAATCTGATGGTCGTCATGACGCTCCTTATCGCGTGCGTTCGATGATGACGGCGTAGAGCACGTCGGTATCGCCGGCATTGGAAAAGCTGTGCGGATCGGCGACCGGCATATAGAGGCAGTCCCCCTTGAACAGGAGATGGGTCTCTTCGCCGATCTCGACTTGCAGTGCCCCGCTCATGATCCAGATATGCTGGCTCAACCCGTCTGCGCCGTGTTTGGGCGGATAGGAAATACCGCCGCCGACCGGGAACCGTATCAGCACGATGTCGACCCCGGAACCGGTGCCGGAGGGAGAAACCGAGCGGCGCGAATAGCCGGTTTCGGGATCGCGCCACACCGGCTGGTCGACCCGGCGCGACAGCGGATCGACGGGCCGGTCGGCATCGGCGAAGAACGCCGACAGCGTGGTGCCGAGCGCGGCGCAGAGCTTCGCCAGAATAAGCGCCGAAGGCGAGGCCTCCGCCCGCTCGATCCGCGAGATCATCGCCCGGCTGACGCCGGAGGCTTCCGCCAGCCCATCCAGCGTGAAGCCGCCGGCGCTGCGTAGGCGCTTGAGGTTGACGGCAATGGCGTGGTCGAAGGTGAGATCCAGATTTTCCATGATGAGATCATGGAATTCTATTATCTTGGAGTCAAGGGTGTGATGATAGAAACGGCCTGCCATGAGAAGCTGTCTTTATGGCGGGATTACCGTGAGCCTCCAACTATCCTCAACGCCCCTGTGCCGTCCAGAGGTGCTAGATCAACATCGCCATCTCCTGACGGCCGCGAATGTCGGAAGCGGAAGCTATATCAGTTCCTGCAGACGCTCGTCTTCTGATCTCGCGGTCCCGCCCGCAATTTCGCTTTGAAGATGCCGCGTCCACTGCTATATGCGCGCGCATGAGCACAAATGAAGATCGCGTTCCACTCGACCATATCCGCAACTTTTCCATCGTGGCCCATATCGACCACGGCAAGTCGACGCTTGCCGACCGGTTGATCCAGATCTGCGGGGGGCTGGCCGAGCGTGAAATGTCGGCGCAGGTGCTCGACAATATGGATATCGAGCGCGAGCGCGGCATCACCATCAAGGCCCAGACCGTGCGCCTGCACTACAAGGCGAAGAACGGCGAGACCTATGTGCTGAACCTGATCGACACGCCCGGCCATGTCGACTTCGCCTATGAGGTCTCGCGCTCGCTTTCGGCCTGCGAGGGCTCGCTGCTGGTGGTCGACGCCTCTCAAGGGGTTGAGGCCCAGACGCTCGCAAACGTCTATCAGGCGATCGACAATGATCATGAGCTGGTGACCGTGCTGAACAAGGCCGACCTGCCGGCCGCCGATCCCGAGCGGGTGAAGGAGCAGATCGAGGATGTTATCGGCATCGATGCCTCCGATGCGCTGCTGATTTCCGCCAAGACCGGCATGGGCGTGCCGGACGTTCTGGAAGCCATCGTCCACAAGCTGCCGCCGCCGAAGACGGAAAAGGGCGCGGACGCGCCGTTGAAGGCGCTGCTGGTCGATAGCTGGTACGACACCTATCTCGGCGTCGTGGTTCTGGTGCGCGTCATCGACGGCGTGCTGAAGAAGGGCCAGACCATCCGCATGATGGGCACGGATGCGAAATATCCGGTCGACCGCGTCGGCGTGCTGACCCCGAAAATGCTGGTGGTCGACGAACTCGGTCCGGGCGAGATCGGCGTCATCACCGCCTCGATCAAGGAAGTGGCCGATACCCGCGTCGGCGATACGATCACCGAGGACAAGCGCCCAACCGAGACCATGTTGCCGGGTTTCAAGCCGGCCCAGCCGGTGGTGTTCTGCGGGCTGTTCCCGGTCGATGCCAATGATTTCGAGGATCTGCGCGCCGCCGTCGGCAAGCTGCGCCTCAATGACGCGTCGTTCTCCTACGAGATGGAAAGCTCGGCCGCCCTCGGCTTCGGCTTCCGCTGCGGCTTTCTCGGCCTGCTGCATCTCGAAATCATCCAGGAGCGGCTGGAACGCGAATTCGATCTCGACCTGATCGCAACCGCGCCCTCCGTGGTCTATGAACTGACGATGACCGATGGCCGCGAGATCGAATTGCACAATCCGGCCGACATGCCGGACGTGGTCAAGATCGCCGAAATCCGCGAACCGTGGATCAAGGCGTCGATCCTGACGCCGGACGACTATCTCGGCGGCATCCTCAAGCTCTGCCAGGACCGTCGCGGCGTCCAGACCGATCTGACTTATGTGGGCAACCGCGCGATGCTGGGCTACGAGCTTCCGCTCAACGAGGTCGTGTTCGATTTCTATGACCGGCTGAAGTCGATCTCCAAGGGCTATGCCTCGTTCGACTACCATCTCGCCGATTACCGCGCCGGCAATCTCGTCAAGATGTCGATCCTCGTCAATGGCGAGCCGGTCGATGCGCTGTCCATGCTGGTGCACCGCACGGCGGCCGAGAAGCGCGGCCGCGACATGTGCGAGAAGCTGAAGGAACTGATCCCGAAGCACATGTTCAAGATCCCGATCCAGGCCGCGATCGGTGGCAATGTGATCGCGCGCGAGACCATCTCGGCGCTGCGCAAGGACGTAACCGCCAAGTGCTATGGCGGCGATGCCTCGCGCAAGCGCAAGCTGCTCGACAAGCAGAAGGCCGGCAAGAAGCGCATGCGCCAGTTCGGCAAGGTGGAAATCCCCCAGGAAGCCTTCATCGCCGCGCTGAAGATGAGCGACGAGTAAGGGCGCCGGGGCAATCAGTCTGAGCCGAAACTCAGTTGTTTTTCGGGGCTTGGCTTTTTACGGAACTCTCAAATTCAATCTCTCCCCTTGAGGGAGAG
>NZ_DEPM01000211.1:0-5746 GCF_002358775.1 Martelella sp. UBA3392 | reverse complement strand
GAGGGGTGAACCCTATCCGAGAGCGCATGGAGTAGGCGGCTTCTGCCCATACCCCTCTCTGTCGCTTGCGCGACATCTCCTCCTCAAGGGGGAGATTGGGAACGGTGGGGCCTCAGGTGGGGGGAAGCCTCGTGATTCGGCGGTTATCGGTTAAAGATATGCAGTTCGCCGGCCCGCGCTCAGGCTCGACGCCGGTTCGCCCCATCACTCCGCCGGCGGGGTTGCGGTGGCGGCGGCGCCGAGGGGGCGGATGCGCAGTTTGGTGATGCGGTTCTTCTCGCGTTTCATCACGATGAAGCGCTTGCCGTAGAAGGTGAAGGACTGGCGCTCCTCGGGGATGGTCTGGCTCTCGTGGATGACGAGGCCGGCAATCGTGGTCGCCTCCTCGTCGGGCAGGTTCCAGTCGAGCGCGCGGTTGAGGTCGCGGATCGGAACCGTGCCGTCGACCACGATCGAGCCATCGGCCTCCTGCTGCACGCCGGAGATTTCCAGATCGTGCTCGTCGGCGATATCGCCCACGATTTCCTCGAGAATATCCTCCAGCGTGACGATGCCCTGCACCTCGCCATATTCGTCGACCACCACGGCGATATGCACTTTGCGGCGCAGGAAGGCGTTGAGCTGGTCCTTCAGATTGGTGCTGTCGGGCACGAACCACGGCTTCTGCGACACCTTGACGATATCGATGGTTGACGGCGCGGCATGCGGTTCGGCGAGCGCGCGCGAGAGGTCCTTCGAGTGGACCACGCCGATGATGTTGTCGATCGAGCCGCGCCATACCGGAAGGCGGGTATAGGGGCTTTCGAGCACGGTCTTGACCGCCTGTTCCGGCGGGTCGTCTGCATTGACGGCGCGCATGGCGGTGCGGTGGATCATCACGTCGGAAACTTCGAGTTCGCCGAGATCGAGCACGCCGCCGAGGCGGTCTCGGTCGGCCTTGATCACAGAGCCCTCGCGGTGGAGAAGATCAACCGCGCCGCGAAGTTCCTCATGCGCGGTCAGCATCTCCGTGCCCTTGGTCAGAGTCACGCCGAAGATGCGCAGGATGCCGCGGACGACGATGTTGACGAGGCTGGAAAGCGGGCCGACCACCAGAACGAACACCCGCACGAAGGGCGCCACGACAAGCGCGAACCGGTCGGTGGCCGAGATCGCCCAGCTTTTCGGCAGCACCTCGGCGAAGATCACCAGAAGCGTCGTCATGATCAGTGTCGCATAGGCAACGCCCTTGTCTCCGAAAATGCTCAGGAACAGCGTCGTGGTGAGCGACGAGGCCAGAATGTTGACGAGGTTGTTGCCGATCAGAAGCGCGCCGATCAGCCGGTCGCGCCTGGCGATCATGGCATTGACGAAGCCGGCGCGGCGGTCGCCCTGCTGCTCGAGCGTGTGCATGCGGGCCCGCGAGACGGCGGTCAGCGCCGTTTCCGAACCGGAGAAAAAGGCCGAGACGACGATCAGGGCGAAAATGATCGCCATGGTGAGGCCGTAGTCGGAGAAGAATTGCGAAATATCGCGTGTGGTCATTGCGGATGTTTTTCCGTCAGAAACGCCAGAACCTCGGAGGGCGGCACGTCATCAGCGATGAAGGCTTCTCCGATGCCGCGGGTGAGGATGAAGGTCAGCTTGCCGCCCTTCACCTTTTTGTCCTGGCCGATGGCATCCAGCATTATATCGGCATGGGGCAGGTCCCCGTCAATATCGCCAAGCGATGTCGGCAGGCCCGCTTCCTTCAGATGCGCCGCCACGCGTTTGGCGTCGTCCGGGCTTGCGAGGTTCATGCGCGCGGAAAACTCGTGCGCCAGCACCATGCCGATCGCGACGCCCTCGCCGTGGACCAGCCGGGCGCTGTCGTAACCGGTGGCCTTTTCCAGCGCGTGACCGAAGGTGTGGCCGAGGTTCAGCAGCGCGCGCCGGCCGTTTTCGCGCTCGTCGGCGGCAACGACGGCGGCCTTGGCCGCGCAGCTTTGCGCGATCGCCTCGATCCGGGCATCGCCGCCGGCAAACACCGCCTCGCGGTGCTTTTCCAGCCAGTGGAAGAAGTCGGGCTGGTCGATCAGCCCGTATTTGACGACTTCGGCATAGCCCGCGGCGAATTCGCGCGGGCTCAGCGTATTGAGCGTTGTGGTGTCGGCGAGCACCAGATCGGGCTGGTGGAAGGCGCCGATCAGGTTCTTGCCGTGGCGCGAATTGATGCCGGTCTTGCCGCCGACGGAACTGTCGACCTGGGCCAGCAGCGAGGTCGGGACCTGGATGAAGCGCACGCCGCGCCGGGCGATGGCGGCGGCAAAGCCGGTGAGATCGCCGATCACGCCGCCGCCGAGCGCGATCACCGCGTCGGAACGTTCGATCCGGGCTTCGAGGATGAAATCGACCACGGCGGTGAGGTTGTCGAAGCTCTTTGTTTTTTCGCCCGCCGCAAGCGTCATCGCGAACGTCTCGATGCCGTCGGTCTGCAGGCTTTCGACGAGCGTATCGAGGTAGAGCGGCGCGACATTGACGTCGGAGATGATCGCGACCTTGCGGCAGTCAAGCCGGGCGAGCGTCTCGCCGCCGGCGCTGGTCAGAAGGTCCGGGCCGATCAGGATGTCATAGCTGCGGTCGGCGAGATCGACGCGGACGATCCGCTTGTCGGATACGCTTTCAGTCATGGGACTATTTTCCTTCATCAACGGCGGCGAGCGCCTTCAGCACATCGCGCATCACGGCTTCCTTGCGGACATTGCGGGAGTGGACGGTGACGTCGGCCTTGGCATAGACCGGATAGCGCTTGTCCATCAGATCCTTGAGCGTCTGCTTAGGGTTCTCAGTTTTTAAAAGCGGGCGGGTCTGGCGGCGCTTGACCCGGTCCCACAATGTCTCGAGGTCGGCCTTCAGCCACAGCGACAGGCCGGAACTGGCGATCAGTTCGCGGTTTACAGGGTTGATGAACGCGCCCCCCCCGGTGGAGACGATCGCGGGCCCCTCTGCCAGCACGCGCTCGATCACCCTTGTTTCGAGCGCCCGGAATTCCGGCTCGCCGTATGCGGCAAAAATATCGGCGATCGACATCTGGGCGGCGGATTCGATTTCGTGGTCGGTGTCGATATAGGGCAGGCCGAGCTGGGCGGCGACGAGCTTGCCGATCGCGCTCTTGCCGGCGCCCATCAGGCCGACCAGGATCAGATTGCGCCCGGCAAGGCCGGCAATCGCCTTTTGCCGCAGTCCCGCGCCGCCGGTATCTTGTTTTACGTTCATAGCGTGCCCATTCTTGTCCTGCCACGTATCGGCAAATGCCGTGATGGCGTCAAGGCGAAGGGCGTCGAATTCCGGTTTCAGATGGCAGGGAGTTAAACGCATTGGATCTTTCCGGCGCCCATATCGAGGCGTTCATCGAAATGCTGAGCGCGGAGCGGGGGGCGGCCGTCAATACGCTTGCCGCCTATCAGCGCGATCTCGATGACTATCGCGATTTCATGATCGACCGCGGGGTCGCGGTCGATGACGCGGCTTCGGGCGATGTTTCGGCCTATCTCTCGGACCTCGCAAAACGCGGCTTTGCGGCCACGTCCCAGGCAAGGCGGCTTTCGGCGCTGAAGCAGTTCTATCAGTTTCTCTATGCGGAGGGCCTGCGCGGCGACGATCCGACCGGCGTCATCGACGCGCCGAAAAAGGCGCGGCCGCTGCCGAAAACCCTCTCGGTCGCCGATGTCGACCGGCTGCTGGACCAGGCGGCGGCCGAGGCCGGCGCCCCCGGTCCACAGCATTTTGAAAAGCTGCGCATGAGCGCGCTTCTGGAGACGCTTTATGCCAGCGGCATGCGGGTTTCCGAGCTCGTCACGCTGCCGGCGAATGTGATGAAGAAGAAGGAGCGGTTCCTGACCGTGCGCGGCAAGGGCAACAAGGAGCGCGCCGTGCCGTTGTCGTTGAGGGCGCTGGAAGCGCTTGCTGCCTTCGATGCCGAGCGGCAGAAGGCAGCGGACGACGATGAGAACCCCTATCTGTTCGCGTCGAGAGGCGCTGCCGGGCATCTTTCGCGCCAGGTCTTCGCCCGCGACCTGAAAGGCTTGGCCGGGCGGGCGGGGCTCAGGACCACAGCGATCTCGCCGCATGTGCTGCGCCATGCCTTCGCCAGCCACCTGCTGCAGAACGGCGCGGACCTGCGCGCGGTGCAGGAAATGCTCGGCCATGCCGATATCTCGACCACCCAGATCTACACCCATGTCCTGGAAGAAAGGCTCCGGGAACTGGTGGAAATGCATCACCCCCTTGCAAAAGAAGCCAAAAAACGGGATTAAGCGGCACAATATTGTAAGTGGAAGCCCGAGAACGCGGTTCCGGGCGCGGCGGAAAACCCAGGGAAATTGCGACAATGTACAGCTATCTCGATTTCGAAAGGCCAATCTCCGACCTGGAGGCCAAGATTATCGAGCTGAAGAAACTGGCCGACGACGGCGAGAGCATCGACACGTCGGAAGAGATCGCGCGCCTGGAAACCCGCGTCAGCGAAGCGATGACCGATATCTATGGCAAGCTTTCGCCATGGCAGAAGGCGCAGGTGGCCCGCCACCCGCAGCGCCCGCACTTTCTCGATTACGCCAAGCGGCTATTCACCGAGTTCACCACGATTGCCGGCGACCGCAATTTCGGCGAGGACGCGGCGATCCAGGCGGGCCTTGCCCGGTTCCGCGGACGCCCGGTCGCCGTGATCGGCGAGGAGAAGGGGCACGACACCAAGAGCCGGCTGAAGCATAATTTCGGCATGCCGCGGCCGGAAGGCTACCGCAAGGCGATCCGCCTGATGGAGCTTGCCGACCGCTTCAACCTGCCGGTGATCTCGATCGTTGATACCCAGGGCGCCTATCCGGGCGTCGGCGCGGAAGAGCGCGGACAGGCGGAAGCCATCGCCCGCTCCACCCAAATGTGCCTCAGGATCGGCGTACCGATGATCACGCTGGTGATCGGCGAGGGCATGTCGGGCGGCGCGATCGCGATTGCCGCGGCCAACCGGGTCTATATGCTGGAGCACGCGATCTATTCGGTGATTTCGCCGGAGGGCGCGGCCTCGATCCTGTGGCGTGATTCCGCCCGCGCCAAGGAAGCGGCCACCAACATGAAGATCACCGCCCAGGATCTGAAGGGGTTCGGCATCGTCGAGGAAATCATCCCAGAGCCGGTCGGCGGCGCGCATCGCCATGCCGATACCGTGATCGATGCTTCGGGCGACCAGATCGCCGAGGGGCTCAACGAATTCGAAGGCAAGTCTTCCGAGGAAATCCGCAATATGCGGCGGCAGAAATTCCTCGCCATCGGCCGCAATCTCTGAGGGCTGCATGCTCTCGCCGGGTTGCCGCTAGCGGGGCGGAAAGAAAGAGTTAACGCTTTCTTGAAGTTTGACTGTGCATTATGGTGCCATTCAGCGGCGGGCGACCGTTGCGTTTGAAGGCAAAATCCGGCAGGTTCTATCCATGCGCTTGACTGTACTGGCCCCGATAATGTTCGCCGCTGTGGCGCTGACGGGCTGCAACAGCTTTTTTGACAGTACCGACTTCTCCTCCGTGCAGGAGAAGATGAACTATTCTTTGCCGTCTTCCATGGTGGCGAAGATGAGCAAGTACGACATGGCCAAGAACGCGCCGATCACGATCCGGATTTTCAAGGAAGAGGGCGTTCTCGAAATCTGGAAGCAGAAGCGCGACGGCACCTATGGCGAACTCGAGACCTACGAGATCTGCGCCTGGTCCGGCAAGCTCGGCCCGAAGAAGAAGGA
>NZ_DEPM01000189.1:0-3995 GCF_002358775.1 Martelella sp. UBA3392 | reverse complement strand
CCATTCGATCTCCGCTTCGCGGGCAAGGGCTTCGGGCGTCACAGCGGCGAGCGCATCGAGGAAATGGACCTGGAACGAGCCGGGCCCTTCCGCCCGCCCATGCGCGCGGCTGCCGGCGACGCCGTAATGGGCAAGCGCTGCAATGGTCGCTTCGAAGGCATCCGCGCGCCATGCGCCGGCATAGCCGCCGACCAGCGCCGTCAGCGCGCAGCCGAGCGCCGTCACCCGCGGCATCAGCGGCGATCCGCCGCCGATGCGGGCGCTGCGCGTGCCGTCGGTCACGAAGTCGCGTTCGCCGGTGACCGCCACAACCATGTTGCGCTCGTTTGCAAGCGTCTTCGCGGTTTCCTCGGCGGCTGCAACGCTGTCGCCGGCGTCCACGCCCTTGCCGGCGCTGGTGGCGCCCGAGAAGGCGAGGATTTCGGAGGCATTGCCGCGCAGGATCGTGGGCCCGAGATCAAGCAGCTCAAGGGCTGCCCTGGCGCGGAAGCCGGTGGCGAAATGGGCGACCGGATCGAATACCCACGGCGTTTGCTTGCCGTTCGCTGTCTCGATCGCGGCCTTCATGCCGGCAAGCCAGTCGGGTGAAAGCGTACCGATATTGATGGTGACCGCCGAGGCAATGCCGGCAAACTCGCCGGCTTCCTCTTTCGCATGAACCATCGCCGGAGAAGCGCCGGCGGCGAGCAGCACATTGGCTGCGATATTCATCGCCACATAATTGGTGATGCATTGCGTAAGCGGCGCGTCTGCGCGCATTTTCTGCAAAATGGGGGCGATATCGGCCATCGGCGTCCTCCTTGTTTATCGCGGAGGAACTCGGGCGCCAAAGCGAAGACCCGAGTGACTCCCTCCGCCGGCATGATCCGGATCAGGTTCCAAGGGTTCATCTCAGCCGGCTTACGCCGACGCCCCTGTCGCTCTAGCGGCGTCGTTATAGCAGAAAAAACCGCCCCGGAAAGAGGCGGTTTTACTCTGGCTCGGGATCGCGCCATGCGGTGTCGCCGCATGGCCCGGTGGTCGCCAGAACGGATGCGAGATTGCGATCTTTAACCGCCTGCTCGACGAAGCGCTGCCGCTCGGGCGAAAGCTGGTCGGCGAGATTGTCCTGGTTCCAGGCGCGATGCCGAAAAATGAATTCGTCGTCGAACAGGCGCTGTTCCTCGGCCGTCCGCGTGTCCTTCAGGCTTTCCCGCAGATAGGACAGCACATCCGGGTTCAGCGGCGTCATGCCTTCGCCGTCATCGGTGATGAGAAATGAAAGAAGGGCCGCCTCGCTGCCTCTTGTCGCCGCGTCTTGCAGGCGCTCCATCAGTGCAGCGAATTCGACTTCGCCCTCCGTCTCCGGGTTACGGGAAAAACGGCCGCAATAGATAAGGTCGCTGTCGGAGAGTTTTTCCTTCGCAAGCCGGAACATGGCCATCACATATGGCAAGGTCATGCAGGTAGTGAGATCGTCGAAAGCACTGTCTGTCTGGATGTACTGACGCCACAATTCGTATTGCGTCTCGGACGTTCCCTCCCGGGCGAAGTCCGGGTAGCGCTCCGTATAAAGTTCGTAATGCCGGCGGAGATAGTCGCCACAGTCAGGCACACGCGGATTGAAGTCGCGTTCACTGACCACGAACTCCCACTCCTCGAAAGTCATCTCCGATCTTGTCGGTTGCGGATGCGTTTCGAACGACCAAGCAAGTGTCTCACAGGCGAACAGGCTGCACGCCCCAAAGGCCATCATCAACCGAAGTATCATCCCGCAAGTTTCCCACAAAATACCCGCTCTGGTAGTGCAAGGGTAACATTGGTTTCCGGGCAAAAGAAGATGGAGATCAATTGAAAATGGCCACTGACAGTTCACGTTGCCGCGAGTTGATTGCGTCCCAGCGGGAAGCAGAAGGCTTCCTGAAGCAAGCCGTCGAAGATGAGGCGCGAAACAAGCAAGAGGTCGATAGACTTGAACGATATGTAGCTGATAGCCAGAACGTGCTGATACGGCTGGAGCAGGAGCTTTCGACCATTCTGGCTGGAGCCGTTGACCTGCTGCGCACTCTCACGCGAAGAAAGCGACCGCTGCCCTTTTTGAAGGCGGAAAGCGCACCGGAGGTTGTCGCTCAGGCAAAAATGATCGCCAACGAGCGGGAAAATCTAAAGGAAGCAAAAGAAATTCTTGCATACCGAAGGGAGCAACTGGCACAGAATAGGCGAGATATACCTTACTTCCGTCAGTCGCTTCAGAGAATATTCGCGCTTCAGAAAGAGCACGGTTGTTAGATCCACAACGAAAATTTGCTTGACTGAAATCGCCTCCGGATAGCCTCATAAATAGCGCTTCATGCAAGGCATTTGAGAGTGCGTCCGCGTTTTTTGCGCGGACGCTCCTGCTTTACTTCATCGTCGGCATCGAGAATTCGGCGCCGGCGCGGATGCCCTTGGGCCAGCGCTGGGTGATGGTCTTCAGGCGGGTGTAGAAGCGAACGCCCTCCGGGCCATGCATGTGGTGGTCGCCGAACAGCGAGGCCTTCCAGCCGCCGAAGGAGTGGAACGCCATCGGAACCGGGATCGGCACGTTGACGCCGACCATGCCGACCTTGATCTTGTGGGCGAATTCGCGGGCGGCATCGCCATCGCGGGTGAAGATCGCCGTGCCGTTGCCGAACTCGTGGTCGTTGATCCACTGGGCAGCCTCGTCATAGCTCTTGGCGCGGGCGACCGAGAGGACCGGGCCGAAAATCTCTTCCTTGTAGATTTTCATGTCAGTGGTCACCTTGTCGAACAGCGTCGCGCCGACGAAATAGCCGTTCTCGTAACCCTGCAGCTTCAGGCCGCGGCCGTCGACCACCAGTTCGGCGCCTTCTTCCACGCCCGAATCGATGTAGCCGGTGACGCGTTCAAACGCTGCCGCCGTCACCAGCGGGCCCATATCGGCTTCCGGATCGGTGCCGGGGCCGACCTTGAGGGCGGCAATGCGGGGCTTCAGCTTGTCGATCAGCCGGTCGGCGGTCTCGTCGCCCACGGGCACCGCGACCGAGATCGCCATGCAGCGCTCGCCGGCGGAGCCGAAGGCCGCGCCCATCAGGGCGTCGGCGGCCTGGTCCATGTCGGCATCGGGCATCACGATCATGTGGTTCTTGGCCCCGCCAAGCGCCTGGCAACGTTTGCCGTTCGCGGTCGCGGTGGTGTAGATGTAGCGCGCGATCGGGGTCGAGCCGACGAAGGAAACGGCCTCGATATCCGGGTCGTTCAACAGCGCGTCGACAGCTTCCTTGTCGCCCTGGACGACGTTGAAGACGCCATCGGGCAGGCCCGCTTCCTTCAGCCATGCGGCAATCAGCAGCGAGGCGGAGGGGTCGCGCTCGGACGGCTTCAGCACGAAGCAGTTGCCGGCGGCCAGCGCGATCGGGAACATCCACATCGGCACCATGGCCGGGAAGTTGAACGGCGTGATGCCGGCGACCACGCCGAGCGGCTGGCGGATGGCATAGCTGTCGACGCCGGTGCCGACATTTTCGGTGTATTCGCTTTTCAGAAGCTGCGGGGCGGCGGTGGCGAACTCGACCACTTCCATGCCGCGCTGGATTTCACCGAGCGCGTCGGAATGGACCTTGCCGTGCTCTGCGGTGATGACGGCCGCCATCTCGTCGATCCGGGCTTCCATGATCGACAGGAACTTGTTGAGGATACGGGCGCGGCGCAGCGGCGTGGTCGCCGCCCAGTCCGGGAACGCCGCCTTGGCGGCCTCGACGGCGGACCGCACATCGGCGGTGCTTGCCAGCGACAGCTCGCCGCTCTGCTCGCCGGTTGCGGGGTTATAGGTCGGCACGGTGCGGGTGCTGGTTCCCGCAAATGGCTTGCCGCCGACAAAATGTTGAATCGATTTCATGAGTATTCCTCCGGTGATGCTGCCTATGAGGCTTTTGGGATTTTGAAGCCATCGATCTCCCCGCTTGAGGGCAAGGCTGTTTTCCATGGCCTTTCCGCATAGCCCCCAATCTTCTCGC
>NZ_DEPM01000054.1:9429-21375 GCF_002358775.1 Martelella sp. UBA3392 | reverse complement strand
TGACGGTATCGGTCGGCGGAGAATTCGCCGCGGGTTTCTTTTCGTTTGGCGTTCTGTCGTTCGAGAGCGGGGCGCTTGCCGGCACGAAAGCGGATATCGAGACCAATCAGGGTGCGGGCGGGGCGATGCGGCTGGAGCTCTGGCTTCCGCTGGAGGCGGCGCCGGCGATCGGCGATACGGTGCGGCTGACGGCAGGTTGCGACAAGTCGTTTTCCACCTGCAAGGCGAAGTTCGGCAATCATCTCAATTTCCGGGGGTTCCCCCATATGCCGGGCGCGGACTTCGCCTATTCCTATGTGAATGGCGAGAGCGAGCATGACGGCCGGGCGCTCTACAAATGACGGTGCTTGGAGACTCGGCCGTGGCAGCGGCCGAAAAGTGGCTCGGGACGCCCTATCGCCACCAGGCAAGCGAATGCGGCCTTGGATGCGATTGCCTCGGGCTGGTACGCGGCGTCTGGCGGGAGCTCTATGGTTCGGCGCCTGAGCCGGCAACGCCCTATGCCGCTGATTGGGCGGAGCGTAGCAACGAGGAGCGGCTGCTTGACGCGGCGCTTCGCCATTGCGGACCGGCGGTCGCGATCGACGAGATGCAGCCGGGCGATATTCTTCTGTTTCGCTGGCGGGCGCAGTTTTCGGCCAAGCATGCCGGCATTCTGTGCGGTCCCGATCATTTCATTCATGCCTACGAACAGGCGGGCGTGATCCGCTCCGCCCTTGTTCCCGCATGGCGGCGCAAGGTCGCGGGCGTGTTCCGCTTTCCCGATCGAGATTGAGGTTTCAGCATGGCAACACTCGTGTTTCAGGCGGCCGGCGCCGTATTCGGAGGGCTGCTCGGCCCGTTTGGTGCGGTTGCCGGCCGGGCGCTCGGCGCGCTCGCCGGCAACGCGCTGGACGGCCTTATCTTTTCCGGCGGGCAAAAGGTAAAGGGTAGCCATCTTTCAAGCGCGCGTATTGGCGGCGCGGAGGAAGGTGCTGCGATACCCAGGGTTTACGGCACCTCGCGCATCGGCGGAACGCTGATCTGGGCAACGCGGTTCGAAGAGGAAGTCACCGAGGAGCGCACCGGCGGCAAGGCCGCAGGATCGACGGTCGAGAGCTTCGCCTATTTCGGGAACTTTGCCTATGGCCTCTGCGAGGGGCCGGTGGCGGCGATCCGGCGCGTGTGGGCGGACGGTCGTGAACTCGATCTCGCCAATATCGAAATGCGGTTTTACCCCGGCTCGGATAGCCAGTTGCCCGATCCGCTGATCGAGGCCAAGCAGGGGGCCGGCAATGCCCCGGCCTATCGGGGGCTTTGCTATGTCGTGTTCGAGCGCCTGCCGCTGGACACGTTCGGCAACCGGATACCGGTGATCCAGTTCGAGGTGCTGAAACCGGCGGGTTCGCTGGAAAGCCAGATCCGGGCGCTCGCGATCATTCCGGGGGCGACGGAGCATGGGCTTTGCCCGTTTCCCGTGACCGAGGCGCTGGGTAGCGGCCAGCAGCGGATCATGAACCGAAACACGTTGACGCGCGCGACCGACTGGGAAGCCTCGATCGACGAATTGATGGCGCTGTGCCCCAATCTGGAGCGGGTGGCGCTGGTGGTGGCGTGGTTCGGCTCTGACCTGAGGGCAGGGGAATGCCGGATCGAGCCGGGCGTGGAAACGCCATTCCGCAAGGAAGAGAGCACGCCCTGGCGGGTCTCGGGCATTGCCCGCGGCCAGGCGCATATCGTCTCCACGCATGATGGCGGTCCGGCCTATGGCGGCACGCCCAATGATGAAGGGCTGATCGCGGCGATCGCCGATCTGAAGGCGCGCGGCATCGAGGTCTATCTATATCCGTTTTTGATGATGGATGTGCCGGCGAGCAACGGTCTGCCCGACCCGCATGGCGGATCCGAGCAGCCGCGCTACCCCTGGCGCGGGCGGATAAGCTGCCATCCCGCACCGGGCCGCCCCGGCACCACCGACCGCAGCGCCTCGGCCCGAAGCCAGGTGGAGGCGTTTCTGGGGACGGCGGAAAACCATCAGTTCAACACCTTCGGCGGCGGGGTGAATTTTACCGGCGATGACAAGGGCTATCGCCGGTTCATTCTGCACTACGCGCATCTGGCACGGGCCGCGGGGGGCGTGGACGGGTTCATTATCGGCTCCGAGATGAGGGGACTGACCTCCGTGCGTGACGGGAGCGATGCCTTCCCCTTCGTGGAAGGGCTGATCGCACTTGCGGCCGATGTGCGCTCTGTCCTGGGGCTTGGCGCGCGGGTGACTTATGCCGCCGACTGGAGCGAATATTTCGGCTATCATCCCGCAGATGGCAGCGGCGATGTCTATTTCAATCTCGATCCCCTTTGGGCGAACCACAATATCGCGGCGGTCAGCATCGATAATTATATGCCGATTTCGGACTGGCGCGACAGCGATCTGGGTGCCGAAAACCCGGATGGCTTCAAGGTCGCGAACGATCCGGATGGCTTTTGGGGACAGGTTGCCGGTGGTGAGGGCTATGATTGGTACTATGCCAGCGATGCGGATCGGGCGGCGCGTATTCGTACGCCGATCACCGACGGTTTAGCCGGCAAACCCTGGGTCTATCGCTACAAGGACATCCAGAACTGGTGGGCGAACCCGCATTATAACCGCGTCGGCGGGGCGGAATCGCCGACGCCGACGGCCTGGGTTCCGATGTCGAAGCCGATCTGGTTTTCCGAACTCGGCTGTGCGGCTGTCGACAAGGGTGCCGGCCAGCCGAATGTGTTCGCCGATCCGAAATCGGCGGAATCGGCGTTTCCGTATTTTTCGAGTGGACAACGGTCGGATGCCGAGCAACGCCGGTTTCTGGAGACGCAGCTTTCCCGGTTCGAAACCGTGGAGACGCCCGTCGATTACGGGCATATTTTTCTCTGGTGCTGGGATATCAGGCCTTATCCCGCCTTCCCGCAAAATTCCGATCTGTGGACCGACGGCGCCAACTGGACGACCGGCCATTGGCTGAACGGACGGCTTGGGGCGACGACGCTTGCCGACACGGTGCGCGCGCTTTTGGCCGACCACGGTTTCCACGAGTGCGACGTGCGGCTTTTGAACGGTGACCTGACGGGCTATCAGCAGGCCGATATCGACAGCGCCCGAAATCTGCTGGAGCCGCTACTTTCGCTGTATTCCGCCGATACGATCGAGCGTGATGGCGTGCTGCAGTTCCGCTCCCGGCTCAAGGCGAGCCTGCCGCCTGCGACGATCGACGTAACGGCGGAGCGCGAGGACGCCGGCCGCTTCAGGGAAACACGCAGCCATGAGAGCGATCTCGCCGGCGAGGCGGTGGTTTCCTATTTCGACCCTTTCACCGATTATGAGCAGGCGAATGTGCGTTCCAGCCGCGTTGTCGCGGTCAATGATCGGGTGTTGCGCTATGCGCTGCCCACGGTTCTGCCGGAAACCACAGCGCTGGCGCTGGCGGGCGACATGCTGCGGGAGAACCGGATTGCGGTGCGCACGCTCTCGATCGATCTGTCTCCTCAGCAGCGTGGCTTGGAAGTGGGCGATGTCGTGCGTGTCAGTGACGGGCCGGCTGGTCGATTCATGGTCACGCGCGCCGAGCTTGGCGAGACCCTGAAGCTTGAGGCGCGCTCCTTTGCGCCGCTCGCGGGCGCGCGGTTCCTGCCGGTGGACCGGGGGCGGGTTCACGAGGATGCGTCCGGCGGATTTGCCCCACGCGTGATCTTTCTGGATCTCGCCCGCGACGGCGGCGGCGCGGCGGAGAGCTTTGCTCGTATAGCGGCGTATGCGAGGCCATGGCGTCGCATTTTCGTATCCTCGTCCGCCACTTCGGAAGGGTATGGAGCCAATGTTGTGGTGGAGCGGCCGGCAGGAACCGCGCGCCTGGCCGAGGCGCTGTCGCCTGGCGTGAGCGGGCGGTTTGACTTCTCCGAGGATCTGGTCATCGACCTCGATTTTGGCGGCCTTTCCTCGGCTTCGAAAGACGCTGTGTTGAGCGGCGCCAACCGGATCGCGGTTCGGGCCGAAAACGGCGTTTTCGAGATTATCGGTTTCCTCAACGCCTTCGAGATAGCCGCGGGGCGCTGGCGGCTCACTGGTCTGCTGCGGGGGCTGCACGGGACCGAAGATGCCATGATGGCCGGCGCCTTGGCCGGCAATGACGCGGTTGTTCTGGGCGATGCGGTGATCCCTGTCGGCCTGAGCGCCCGTCATATCGGTCTTGCGCGCAATTATGTGATCGAGGCGGCCTATGGGCAGCAGGATTCGAAGGGGCCTTACGTCTTCGCCGGCGGTTTGCGGGCGGAGACGCCGCTTGCGCCGGTTCATCTGCGCGCGCGGCGGCTGACCTCCGGGGACATTCATTTCAGCTGGATCAGACGGTCACGGCTCGACGCGGATGACTGGGCGGCGGCCGAGATACCGCTCGACGAGGATGTCGAGCGCTACCGGCTCGAGGTGTTCGACGGTGCGACAATGGTACGGCGTATCGAGATGGGCGTTCCGGAATTCCTGTATGCGGCGAGCGACCAAGCGGACGACTTCGGGACGCTGGCCGGCGCGATGACGGTCAGGCTTTGCCAGCTCGGCCGCAAGGTGCCGCTCGGCATTCCGCTGACAGAAGAAATAACCCTTCCCAACTGACAGAAAGGAAAATGCTATGGATGTGAAGAAATGGTATCTCTCCAAGACCGTTTGGGGCGCTTTGCTGGCGGTCGCCGCGCCGCTGCTACAGCTTGGCGGAATCTATATCGATGACGGTACGCAGAGCGAACTGGCGGCTTCGATCACCACGATCGCCGGGGCGGCAGGCGGGCTGCTCGCGCTGTTCGGGCGGATTTCGGCGAAGTCGTCCCTGAGCCGTTAGCTCGAAATCGTTACCACCACGAAGACTGGTCGGGGCCTTGGGCTCCGGCCAGGACACCATTTTCGAATTTGCTGAAATTAAGATTGCAAGCGTTTCGACGGGGCTATTCATTTGGAGTTCAGCCACGTATCTTTATAAGAACTTGCGAATGGTGCGCAGGATGGCGAAGAAGAAGATTTGATGTCGTTGAAACCTATATATATTCTGGTGCTGACCGGCATGTTGCTGGGCGGAAACAGTGGAGCGGCCGGTGCAGCCAGTTGTGCCAACGCGGCACGCCAGGTCGCGGCCAGCACGGGCGGCGATCTGCTTTCCGCTCTGCCCGCGCCGGACGATCCGAATATGTGCCTGGTAACGGTGATCGTTCCGGCCAGCGACGGCACACCGCCGCGCAAGATCACCCGCCGCGTTCCGGCAAGCTGAAGTCTGTCAGGCCGGCGCCTGCAAGAGCGGACAACTGAAATGCGAATTCTGCTGATCGAAGATGACGAGAACCTGAACCGCCAACTCGCCCAGATGTTGCGGGACTCAGACTATGTAGTCGACTGCGCCTATGACGGTGAGGAAGGCCATTTTTTGGGCGAGACCGAACCTTATGACGCGGTCATACTCGATATCGGTCTGCCCCAGATGGATGGCGTGACCGTGCTCGACAAATGGCGGCAGGCAGGGCGCAACATGCCGGTTCTTATCCTGACGGCGCGCGACCGCTGGAGCGACAAGGTGGCCGGGATCGATGCCGGCGCCGATGATTACGTCACCAAGCCGTTTCACATCGAAGAAGTGATGGCGCGCATCAGGGCGCTGATCCGCCGCGCCGCCGGCCATGCCGCGGCGACGATCACGTGCGGCCCGATCGAACTGGACGTCAAGGCGTCAAAGGCCACGCTCGACGGCGAGATACTGAGGCTGACCTCGCACGAATACCGGTTGCTGTCTTACCTGATGCATCACCAGGGGGAGGTGGTCTCGCGGACGGAACTGACCGAACATCTTTACGATCAGGATTTCGATCGAGATTCCAATACGATCGAGGTTTTTGTTGGCAGACTTCGGAAGAAGATTGGGGCTGACTGGATCGAGACGGTGCGCGGCCTCGGCTATCGCATGCAGGCGCCGGGATGAGGTTTGCGAATTCCCTCACGCTGCGTTCGCTGGCGCTGACGACCGCATGGTTTGCGATCGCGCTTCTTGTGATCGCGGTCGTGATTTCAGCGCTCTATCGCAATGCTGCGGAGCGCGGCTTCCGGCAGCTTCTGCAAGCCGAAATGTTCAATGTCATCAACTCGGTATCGATTGACGAGCAGGGCGAGCTCAAGGGATCTCCGCAGCTTGGCAATCTGAACTATCAGCAACCCCAAACCGGCTGGTACTGGGTTGTCGATCCCCTTTACGACAAGTCGAAGCAGTCGCTGCAATCGCCCTCTCTCGGCGCGCAAGACCTGCCGGTGACCCCGGAGAGCGAAGTTCCTTATGACGGCAATTATCGCCGCACCTATATCGTGCGCGACGATAACAACAATGATCTGGCGGTTATTGAAACCGTTGTTGTGATGGACGAGAAGGACCGGGCAACCCGGATCCGGGTGTCGGGCAATCGCGATGCGGTTGACAATGACGTGCGCTGGTTTTCGCAGCGGCTCTACATCGCGCTCGCCCTTTTCGGGATTGCGAGCATTCTCCTCAATGGCCTCATCATTTTGTGGGCGCTGCGCCCGCTCGACCGTGCGCGTGTGGCCTTGCGCCATATTTCAGAGGAGGGCGAGGGCGAAATGCGCGGGCAGTTTCCGGTGGAGATTCAACCGCTTGCCGATGAAATCAATGCCTTGCTGGCAGACAACAGGGCAATCGTGGAGCGGGCGCGGATGCAGGTCGGCAATCTCGCGCACTCGCTGAAGACGCCGATTGCAGTGCTTTTGAACGAGGCCCAGGGCATGGCCGAGAAGGAAGGAAAGCTTGTTGCTTCGCAGGTGGTGATGATGCAGGCCCAGGTTCAGGCCTATCTGAACCGGGCGCGCATCGCTGCCCAGACCGAATCGGTCCTGACGCGGTGTGAGGCGGAGCCGGTGCTTGAACGGCTTGTGCGGGTGATGCGGCGGCTGAACCCGGAGAAATCCTTCGTGCTGACATGCGAGCCAGGTCTTCTTCTGGCAACCGAGCAGCACGACCTTGAGGAGGTCGTCGGCAACCTGCTGGAAAATGCCGCTCGATTCGCCGAGAGCGAAGTTCATGTAACCGCGCAACGGAGGGCGGATGCCGGCGTGGCTGGAGAGTGGGCCGAGATCATTGTGAAGGATGACGGGCCGGGCCTGACGCCCGATGAAATCCGAAGGGCAATGAAGCGCGGCAACAGGCTGGATGAGAGCGGGGCGGGCTCCGGCCTTGGTCTGTCGATCGTCGATGACATCGTGCAGGCCTATGGCGGTCGTTTCGAACTGACCGGCCTTGAGCGTTCCGGCCTGCACGCGCGCGTTGTTCTTCCGGCCAAAAGCAGGAAATAGTTGATCGCAACCCCGCATGCGAATTATGGCCACATTCTGTGCTTAGCGACAATATTGCGGGAGCGCTGTGGATCGGGGAACCATTCTTCCTGCCCAAGGCTTTCTTTGATGACGCAAAACAATATGACGGGAAAACTCGTGATACGAAATTGGCAATTGATTGCTGTCGTCCTCGTGATCTCAGGCTGTTCGGCGACCGGCGGCGGGGGAGCGTCAGTCGCTCCTCAGCCGGTGTCGGCGCCGGCAGGCGCACAGTCGGCGGCGCTGAATGGTGGTTTGGTGCAGAGGGCCGGAATTACACTGTCTTCTTTCGATCAAGCCAAAGCGCTTCAGGCCGAGCAATACGCCCTGGCGGCGGCGCCGGCGGGCGAAGCCGTCAACTGGCAGGGAGAGGGCGCGCGCGGCTCTGTGACTGCGGCAAGCCCGTATCAGGTCGGCGATCAGAATTGCCGGCAATATACGCAGCGTATTGTGGCCGATGGCCGTGAATTTGTCGGTCGAGGAGCCGCCTGCCGCGAAGCCGCCGGTTCGTGGAGCCTGCTCGATTAACACAGCCGTGCCTTGCGAGACGGCCAGCCGAAGTGCGACGTTTTGAGGCAGGTTTGCCGGCTGGTGTTTTGAACTGTTGGAATTTTCGCGGTGGTGGCGTACGAAGACGACATGATATTCGCGCTTGCCGCCATTGTCCTGACGCTTGCCGCGGCTTTTGCGGTTGCCGTACCGTTGTTCCGGCGGGATGCGAGGGCAGATACTGTCGCCGCCGGGCCGGACCCGGTTTATCGTGCCCAACTGAAAGAACTTGAGCGGGAACGGCGAGACGGCCTTATCGACGAGAATGCCTATCTTTCGTCCCGTGCGGAAATCGGGCGAAGGCTGATGGCCTCGGAAACCAAGGCGGCGGACAGAGCCGCGATGCTGCGCGGCGTTGCCTCGCGCTACCGTATCGCGACGGCGACAATCGTATTTGCTGCGCTGATTTTGGCGGGTGTTGCCTATCCCCTCCTGGGCGCGCCCGGTGCGAAGGATTATCCGTTGTCGGCTCGCCTCAATTCGGAGAATCCGGAGCTTGCGGTCCTTGTCGCGCAGGTCGAACGGCATCTCGCGCAAAATCCCGAAGACGGCCGGGGGTGGGACGTGATCGCGCCGGTCTATTTGCGCGAAAACAGGCTTGATCGCGCTTATGAAGCCTATGCCAATGCCATAAGGATTTCCGGCCCGAGCCCGGAGCGACTTATGGGGCTGGGCGAGACGCTTGTGTCGCTCGAATCGGGTTTCGTTAATGACGAGGCGCTTGAGGCGTTTCGAGAGGTCGAGGCGTTGTCGCCGGATAATATCAGGGCCGGTTATTATATTGCGCTGGCGGACGAGCAGGCTGGGAACCATCAGGCCGCGCTCGATCGATTCGACGCCTTGCTGGAAAAAATGCCGGAGAACGCCACCGGACGCGATGTGATCGAGCGGCACATTGCCTTTAATCGAGGCCGGTTGGCGCAGGCGGGCGCGCCGGCGTTCGGACCCGATCAGCAGGACATCGAGGCGGCGGCCTCGCTGTCGCTGCAGCAGCGCGCCGAAATGGTGGAGGGCATGGTCTCGGGGCTGGCGCAACGCCTTGAACAGGAGCCTGACGATATTGAAGGCTGGATGCGGTTGATCCGCTCCTACGCCGTGCTGGGGCGGGAGGATGATGCCAATGCGGCGCTCGATGCCGCGCTGGCCTATTTCGGGGCGGAGAGCGCGGCCGGCCAGCAGCTTGAGCAGCTTGCGACAGAACTTGCGCTTTCGGGGGGGAAATCATGACGCGCAAGCAAAAAAGGCTCGCCGTTATCGGCGGCGGGGTGGGTTTTATCGCGATCGCGGTTCTCCTTGTGCTTTTTGCGCTGAGCCGCAGCGTCTCCTATTTTTTCATGCCATCTGATTTTGCCGAAAACCCCGTCGGCCCCGAAACGCGAATACGGCTTGGCGGTCTCGTTGAGGACGGTTCGGTCCGGGGTGCGGAAGGAGCGGGTGTTGCCTTTGCGGTTACCGACGGGAACTCTTCCGTGGAAGTGCGCTACGCGGGCATTCTGCCTGATCTTTTCCGCGAAGGGCAGGGCGTGGTGACTGAAGGACGGATGGGACCGGACGGGATTTTCCGCGCCGACACCGTGCTTGCCAAACATGACGAGAATTACATGCCCAAGGAAGTCGCCGACCGTCTGAAAGCCGAAGGGGTATGGGAAGGTGAGGAGGGCGGGACGCCTTGACCGTTGAACTCGGACTTTATGCTCTGATCCTCGCTCTGGCGGTTGCCTTTCTGACGGCGACGCTGCCGCTTGTGGGCGCACGGATGCAGAACATGGCCTTGATGGGCGTTGCGCGCAGCGGCTCCCTGACCCTTTTCGCGCTGGTGGCGTTGGCATTCATCATTCTGATCAGGAGTTATTTGCTCTCGGATTTTTCCGTGCGCAATGTATGGGAAAACTCGCATTCGCTGATGCCGCTGATCTACAAGTTCTCGGGCGTGTGGGGCAATCATGAAGGCTCCATGCTGCTGTGGCTGCTGATTTTGACGTTCTTCAGCGCGCTGGTGGCAGCTTTCGGGCGCAATCTGCCCGCCGATCTTCGGGCCAATGTACTTTCCATCCAGGCCTTGATCGCCACGGCTTTCATCCTTTTCATTCTCCTTACCTCCAATCCGTTCAGCCGCGTTTTCCCCGTCCCCGCAGAGGGTCGGGAACTCAATCCGATCCTGCAGGATATCGGCCTCGCCATTCATCCGCCGCTTCTTTATCTGGGCTATGTCGGCTTTTCGGTCTGTTTTTCGTTCGCGGTCGCAGCGCTTGTCAGCGGCCGGATCGATTCGGCCTGGGCGCTTTGGGTGCGGCCATGGGCGCTGCTTGCCTGGCTGTTCCTGACCGCCGGCATCGCGATGGGCTCCTACTGGGCCTATTATGAGCTTGGCTGGGGCGGATGGTGGTTCTGGGATCCGGTGGAAAATGCGTCCTTCATGCCGTGGCTGGCGGGCACGGCGCTGCTGCACTCGGCTCTGGTGATGGAGAAGCGCGAGGCGCTGAAAATCTGGACCGTGCTCCTGTCGATCCTGACATTCTCGCTTTCGCTTCTCGGAACGTTTCTCGTCCGCTCCGGCGTGCTCACCTCGGTTCATGCGTTTGCGACGGACCCGACGCGCGGCGTTTTCATTCTGGCCATCCTTGCCTTCTTCATTGGCGGTGCGCTGACGCTGTTTGCCTTGAGGGTGCCGCTTTTGCGCGCCGGAGGCCTGTTCTCGCCGATCTCGCGGGAAGGCGCCTTGGTCTTCAATAACCTGATTCTGACTGTCGCCGCCGGCACGGTGCTGATCGGAACGCTTTATCCGCTGTTTCTGGAAACGCTGACCGGTGAGAAAATCTCGGTAGGCCCGCCGTTCTTCAACCTGACCTTCGGGCTGTTGATGATCCCGTTGCTGCTTGCCGTACCCTTCGGGCCGATGCTTTCGTGGAAAAGAGGAGACCTGAAGGCTGCGTCGGAGCGTCTCATGGTCGCGGCGATCCTGGCGCTGATCTTCGCCGCAGCTTTTGTTTACTTCCATGAAGGCGGACCGGTTCTGGCCGTACCCGGGATTACCATCGCGTTCTGGCTTATCTTCGGAGCGCTCTCGGACCTCTGGACCCGCTCGGGGTTTGTCCGCCTGCCGTTTTCGAAGGCATGGCCGCGTTTCAAGGGCCTGCCGCGCTCGGCCTTCGGCGCGGCGCTTGCGCATTTCGGCCTCGGCGTGAGTGTGTTGGGCATACTGGCGGTTTCGCTTTACGAAACGGAAGCAGTGCTGGAGATGACGCCAGGTTCCGAGGTCGCGCTGAGCGGCTATACGGTCACCTTCGAGGGTGTCGAGACCGTACGCGGGCCCAACTACACCGATGAACGCGGGACATTTGCGATCAGCGCGAACGGGGCGGCGTCCGGCGTGGTGCATTCGGCCAAACGGCTCTACCCTTCGAGCAATACGCCGACGACCGAGGCGGGCATCAGGACCTTCGGTCTCAGCCAGCTTTATATTTCCCTTGGTGATCCGCGTCAGGGTGGAGCCTGGGTCGTGCGGGTGTGGTGGAAGCCCTTCATTCTGTGCATCTGGCTTGGATTCGTGCTGATGGCCACCGGCGGGGTCGTCTCGCTTTCCGATCGACGCTTGCGGATTGGCGCGCCGGCGCTGAGCAAGAAAAGAACGCAGCCAGCGCAAGCCATGGGAGCGGCCGAATGATGCGGGTTGCCGTTTTGCTTCTGGCCGTACTGCTCCCGATCTGTGCCGCCGCAGTCGAGCCGGATGAGATGCTGAGCGACCCTGCGCTCGAGGCGCGGGCGCGGGAGATTTCCGCGGAGCTTCGCTGCATGGTCTGCCAGAATCAGTCCATCGACGATTCCAATGCCGATCTCGCGCGCGATCTGCGTCTGCTGGTGCGCGACCGGCTGGCAGAAGGCGACAGCGACGACGAGGTCATCGACTATGTCGTTTCGCGCTATGGCGAGTTTGTTCTGCTGAAGCCCCGTTTTTCGCCGCATACTTGGCTTCTGTGGGGCGCGCCGGCCCTCCTCATCCTTTTGGGCGCAATCGGTTTGTGGCGGCT
>NZ_DEPM01000054.1:0-9114 GCF_002358775.1 Martelella sp. UBA3392 | reverse complement strand
TGGCGGCTTGCCGCCGCTCGCCGCGGCGCTGACAGGCCGCTGTCCCGCGATGAGGAGTTGCGACTGGAGAAGATTTTGTCCGAGACGGACGACCATTAACAAACCGTCATCTGGCGGACAGTGTTTTGTAAGGTCCGAGCTTTTATAGTCCTCTGCATTCGATATGAAATTATTCAACCATCGACACCAGAGGAAAAGCAGACCCATGTTCCAGCAGCCCACCGGACCAAACAAGTTCAGGTCACTCTTGAAAGCCTCGGCAGCTGCAGGCGTCGCAGCCGTGCTGTTTTCGGCCGGCGCTCCCCTGACGGTGACGGAAGCGCTTGCGGATCCCGTCCATGTTCAGGCTCCGGAAGTCCCGGGATTTGCCGATGTCGTCGAAGCGGTCTCGCCTGCGGTTGTCTCCGTGGTCGTTGAGAGCAACGTTCAGCCGGTTGCCCAGCAGGATGGCAGCTTCGGCTTCGGATTTGGCGGCCGCGGTTTCGACAATCTCCCCGATGACCATCCCCTCAAGCGTTTCTTCCATGACTTCGGCGCGCCGAACGAGCCCACTCCGCCGCCGCAGCCGCGCAAGGGCGGTCCTCGTCCGGTTGCGCAAGGCTCGGGCTTCTTTGTCTCCGAAGACGGTTACCTTGTCACCAACAACCACGTTGTGCGCGAAGGTGACGCATTCTCCGTGCGTATGGATGACGGCACCGAGTATGATGCAAAGTTGATCGGCACCGATCCCCGCACCGATCTGGCCGTGCTCAAGGTGGATGCCGATCGCGAGTTCACTTACGTGAAGTTCGCGGACGATCAGAACCTGCGCGTTGGCGACTGGGTTGTCGCGGTCGGCAATCCGTTTGGCCTCGGCGGCACAGTCACTTCGGGCATTGTTTCCGCCCTTGGTCGCGATATCGCCTCCGGTCCCTACGACGACTACATTCAGGTTGATGCCGCGGTGAACCACGGCAACTCCGGCGGTCCGACGTTTGACCTCAGCGGTGAAGTCGTTGGCGTCAACACTGCAATCTTCTCGCCGTCCGGCGGCAATGTCGGCATTGCATTTGCCATTCCCGCGCATCTGGCCCAGGACGTCGTTGCGGACCTCATTCAGGATGGCGTGGTCGAGCGCGGCTGGCTCGGTGTACGTATTCAGCCCGTCACCGAAGACATCGCGGAATCGATCGGACTTGCGAAGCCGGAAGGCGCGCTCGTCTCCGAGCCGACGAGCGACAGCCCCGGCGCCAAGGCGGGTCTGAAGCAGGGCGACGTGATTACCGCCGTGAATGGCGACGTCATCGAGGATGCCCGTTCGCTTTCCCGTATGATCGGCATGATGGAACCGGGCGACGAGGTGGAGCTGTCGGTCTGGCGTGATGGAAAGTCCCAGACGATCGACGTCAAGCTCGGCGAATTCCCGACTGAGGATGAACTCGCCGCTGCCGATGGCCTTAGCGGGCCGACGGAAAGCTCGCTGATGACGCAACTCGGCATCGAGGTTCGCCCCGCCGATGACGGCAAGGGCGTGACGGTTACGGCGGTGGACCCGAACTCCGACGCCGCGACCAAGGGTCTGGCGACGGGACAGAAGATCCTGAGCGTTAACAACAAGGAAGTCAGCTCGGCTGAGGACATCATCAAGCAGGTCAAGGATGCCGCCGATCAGGGCCGCAAGCAGGCGCTGTTCCAGGTCGAAACCGAAAACGGCAGCATGTTCACCGCGCTGCCCACGGAAACCGACGCCGAAGACGCCGGCTGATCCCCTTAAGCATAGGAAAAGGCGCATTGCGGAAGCATGCGCCTTTTCCGTTTCAGGAGACGCAACATGTTTTCCAAAGAGCCGGTTGAGCCTGCTTGTCACACCGAGGCGGATGGCGATATGGTCCCCGGCATGCGTGTTCTTGTCATCGAAGACGATCTGGAGGCAGCCGCCTATCTGACCAAGGCCTTTCGCGAGGCCGGCATTGCCTGTGAGCATGCCGGCGATGGCGAGAGCGGCCTGTTCATGGCGAGCGAGAATGAGTACGACGTCCTTGTTGTCGACCGCATGTTGCCGCGTCGCGACGGCCTTTCGGTGATATCGGCGCTGAGGGCGCGCGGCATCAATACGCCGGTGCTGATTCTGTCCGCGCTCGGTCAGGTTGACGACCGGGTCACGGGCCTCAGGGCAGGGGGCGACGACTACCTCCCCAAGCCTTATGCCTTCAGCGAGCTTCTCGCCCGCGTCGAAGTGCTGGGCCGGCGCAAGGGCGCGCCCGATCAGGATGTGCTCTACAAGGTCGGCGATCTCGAACTCGACCGTCTTTCGCACGAGGTGCGCCGCGCGGGCCGTGAGATCATGCTTCAGCCGCGCGAATATCGCCTGCTTGAATATCTGATGAAGAATGCCGGCCAGGTCGTTACCCGCACCATGCTTCTGGAAAATGTCTGGGATTATCATTTCGATCCGCAGACCAATGTGATCGATGTCCATGTTTCGCGTCTGCGCTCGAAGATCGAGAAGGATTTCGACAAACCCCTGCTGAAGACCATTCGCGGCTCCGGCTACATGATCAAGCATGACGCCTAGAGCATGAAGGGGCGTCTGAAGCTTCTGTTCAAGTCGACGGCGGTGCGACTTTCTGCCGTATACATTCTGCTGTTCGGGCTTTGCGCGGCGGTGATGGTGTTTTATGTCACCGCCGTCTCCGAAAGTCTGGTTGAGCGGCAGATGCGGGATTCGCTCCATCGCGAGATTGCCCAGCTTGATGCTGCGTTCGAAAATGGCGGCATTCGCCGGCTTTTCAACACCATCGAACGGCGTGCCCGCCAGCCCGGCGCCAATCTCTATGTCATCGCCAGTCCGCAGGGCGAAATCCTGGCAAGCAACGTGGCCTCGCTGGAACCAGGCGTACTCGCGCATTCAGGGTGGCTCGATACGCCTTTCCGCTATGAAGGCTTTGCCGAAAACAACAAGGGCGACCGCTACAGCCTTGCGATCGGCTATGTGATCGTGCTCGACAACGGCATGAAGCTGATGATCGGTCGCGATCTGGGCGACCCCGAACGTTTGCACATCATCGTCAGGCAGGCGCTGCTTCTTGCCCTCATCATCATGGGCGTCGGGGCGCTGGTGATTTGGTTCGCTATCGGTCGCAACGCGTTGAAGCGCATGGACAGGATGTCGTCGGCGAGCGGCAAGATCATGGCTGGCGATCTGTCCCAGCGCCTTCCCGTAACCGGTTCCGGTGATGAATTCGACCGTCTCTCCAATTCGCTGAACCTGATGCTGGACCGTATCGTCCGTCTCAACGAAGGGCTGAGGCAGGTTTCCGACAACATCGCCCACGACCTCAAGACCCCGCTCACCCGCCTTCGCAACAAGGCGGCCGATGCTGCCGCCGCCGAGGACCCGGAGGAGCGGCGCACCTCGCTCGAAGGCATTATCGCCGAATCCGACCAACTCATCCGAACCTTCAATGCGTTGTTGATGATCTCCCGCGTTGAAGCGGGCGCGGTTGCGGCGGAGATGTCGCCGGTCAACCTTTCCGCGATCGTCGAGGACAGCGCCGAGCTTTACGGCCCGGTGGCCGAGGAAGCGGGCATGACGCTGGAAATCGCAATCGAGCAGGATCTTTCGGTGAACGGCAACCGGGAGCTCATCGGGCAGGCGATTTTCAATCTTCTCGACAATGCCATAAAATACGCCTCGGCCTCGGAGAACGAGCCGCGCATCTACCTGTCGCTCAAACGCGAGGGCGCGGATGCCGTGTTCATGGTCGCCGATAACGGTCCGGGCATCCCCGCCAATCGCATCGAGGATGTCAAAAGGCGGTTCTTCCGTCTGGATGAAAGTCGCACCAAGCCAGGTACCGGCCTTGGCCTCTCCATGGTTGATGCGGTGACCGATATGCATGGCGGCAAGTTCGTGCTCGCCGAGGCCGGTGAGTATGTTCCGGGTTATGGCGGCCTTGCCGCGCTCCTTCGCTTCCCGCTCGTACGCAATCCTTCGCGTTGAGCGGCTTTTGCTTCCCCTCCGTCAATGCTAAGGCGGAGGAAAGACGTTGCGGAGGAAGCTATGCAGGAGATCGACGGTCGTTTGGCCGACAGTGCGGCAGGGCGCATATTTGCACTGGACGAGGCGGCAGCCAGGGAAGCGGCGGGCGAACTCGCCGAAGCGGTCGAAAGTCACGGACTTCCGGCCGTCCTCGCCGACGCCGAGGCCCCTTTGACCGCCTTTCTCATGGCCGCTTTCACGCTGTCACCCTTTCTACACGACACCTTCCGTTCACGGCCTGACCTGCTTGGCGGGATCGATGAGCCGATCGGCCCGCAAATCGAGGCCGAAATCGAAAAGGCGCGCATTGCCTGGATCGCCGAAGGCGGTTCGCAGGGCGATGGCGAGATCATGAAGCGGCTTCGCCAGTCCAAGCAGCGCGTTGCCTTCCTCACCGCGCTCGCCGATCTCGGCGGCATGTTCCCGGCCGAAGTCACCACTGATCTCCTGAGCCGCTTCGCCGCCGCCGCCGTGGCCGCAACGCTGGACCATCTGCTCGTCTCCGCGGCCGGCGAGGGCAAGATCAGGCTGCTATCCTCAGAGGACCCTTCGGAAAACTCCGGGGTCGTCGTGCTCGGCATGGGCAAGCTCGGCGCGAACGAGCTCAACTACTCCTCCGACATCGATATCGTCGTCTTCTTCGAGCCTGAAGCCGCGATCATCATCGATCCCGACGATGCGCGGGAGCTGTTTCCGCGGCTGATGCGCCGGCTTGTGCGCATCCTTCAGGAGCGCACCGGCGATGGTTATGTGTTCCGCACGGATCTGCGCCTGCGCCCGGACCCCGGCTCCACGCCGCTTGCGATCCCTGTCGAGGCGGCTCTGATCTACTATGAAAGCCGCGGCCAGAACTGGGAGCGCGCCGCGTTTATCAAGGCGCGGCCGATCGCCGGCGACATTGCCGCGGGCGAGGCGTTCCTTGCCGAATTGGCGCCCTTCATCTTCCGCAAATATCTCGATTATGCGGCGATTGCCGACATCCATTCGATCAAGCGGCAGATCCACGCGCACAAGGGTTTCGGCCTCGTCGCCGTGCATGGCCACAACGTCAAGCTCGGGCGCGGTGGCATTCGGGAGATCGAGTTCTTCGCCCAGACCCAGCAATTGATTGCCGGCGGGCGGATGCCGCAATTGCGTTGCCGTCGCACAGTCGATGCCCTTGACGCCTTGTGCGAGGCCCGATGGGTCGACAGGCAGACCGCCGATGAGCTGAAATCTGCCTACTGGTTTCTGCGCAATGTCGAGCATCGCATCCAGATGGTGCGCGACGAACAGAGCCATATTCTCCCGGAAGATGACGCCGAACTGCTGCGGATCGCGCGCATGAGCGGGTTGCGGACGACTGATGACTTCGCAAAGGCGCTGGTGGCGACCCTGAAGACCGTCGAAAAGCGCTATGCCCGTCTGTTCGAGCAGGAACTGACATTGTCGGGCGAGACCGGCAATCTCGTCTTCACCGGCGAGGACGACGACCCCGGCACGCTCGAGACGCTTTCGAAACTGGGCTTCGAACGGCCGGCCGATATCGCGCGCATCATCCGCACCTGGCATTACGGTCGCTATCGCGCCACCCAGAGCACCAAGGCCCGCCAGCGGCTGACCGAGATCATGCCCGATCTGCTGGCAGCATTTGGCGCCAGTCGCCGCGCGGATGAGGCGCTGCTTCGGTTCGACCGCTTCCTCTCCGGCCTTCCGGCGGGCATCCAGCTTTTCTCGCTGCTCAAGAGCAATCCCAACCTGCTTCTGCTGTTCGTAGAGATCATGTCCGCCGCCCCGCGCCTTGCCGAAATCATCGCGGCGCGCGCCCATATCGTCGACGGCATGCTCGATCCGGCGCTGCTGACCGAAATTCCCACGCGCGATTATCTAGCAGGCCGCCTCGAAGCCTTCATGGCCGGCGCTGAAATCTATGAGGAGCGGCTCGATCGCCTCAGGATATTCACCGCCGAACAGCGTTTCCTCATCGGCATCCGTCTTTTGACCGGCGCGACCGGTGGTTTTGCCGCCGGCCGGGCGTTGACCGTGCTGGCCACGCTCGCGATCGAAGAGGCGCTGGCCGGCGTGCTGTCAGAAATCGAACAGTCCCACGGCAAGCTTGAGGGGCAGCGGGTCGCGGTGCTTGCCATGGGCAAGCTCGGCAGCGCGGAACTGACCGCCGGCTCGGATGTCGATGTGATCGTGCTTTACGACTGTGACGACCCGCTCGGCTCCTCCGACGGCCCGAAATCGCTCGACGCCCCGCGTTACTTCGGTCGCGTGACCCAACGGCTGGTGGCCGCGCTCAGCGCACCCACCGCCGAAGGCGTGCTCTACGAGGTCGACATGCGGCTGAGGCCCTCCGGCAATGCCGGACCTCTCGCCACCCGTCTTGCGGCTTTCGAGAAATATCAGCTCAACGACGCCTGGACCTGGGAGCATATGGCGCTGTCGCGCGCCCATCCGTTGTGCGGTGATCAATCGCTGATGAAGGACGCGGCCGCCGTCATTGATGCGGTTCTGGTGAAGCCGCGCGATCGCGGAACGCTGGCGCACGATATCGCGGAAATGCGGGCGAGAATCGAGCGCGACAAACCGGCGAAAAGCATCTGGGACCTGAAGCTGATTGCGGGCGGCCTGATCGATATCGAATTCATCGCCCAGTTCTGCCACCTCGGCTCCGACCAGCCGCGCGAAAAGGCCGGCGGCGGCGAGGCGATGAGCACGGATGACGTGCTGGTGCGGTTCGGGCCGGAGTTCATGAATGCGGGTGATCTCGAAGCCTGCCGAAAGGCGCTGGCGCTTTATACCGATATCGCCCAGCTCACGCGCGCCTGCCTGAACACCGGCTTCAAGCCCGATACCGCGCCGGCAGGGCTTCTGGACCGGCTTTGCAAACTTTCGGATTGCCCTGATATCGAGGCGCTGGAGGCGATGATCACCAATACGGCTGATGAGGTGCGCGCGATCTTCAAAAAGCTTTTGCCGCTGGCGTGACCGGCGTTACGCCACGGTCCTGCGGATGATCGTCCCCGCTGTGCGGCTGGCCCTTTCGGACGAAAGCTCGCCTTCCTGATCGTAGCGAACCGGGATGTCGCGGCCGAGCGCCCGGTTGAGCGCGGCGCATTTCAGCTCCAGCCTGCGGCGCGCGGCGGCAAGGGCGGCGACCTTTTCGCGCAGCCGCGCCTGTTCGCCCTGAAGGCGGCATTCATCGCTCTTGAATGCGGTGATGTCGGAGCCGACGGTCAGCAGCGCGCCATCCGGCAGCCGGCTTTCGCTCACCGCCTGCCAGTGTCCGGCCGGCGTTCTGACCTCGCTCGACACGGCGTCTTCGCCGCAAATCCGGCGGACCACCACGGCATCGTCGGCGACAAGGCTGTCGCGACGGGCACTGCCGTCCACGCCATAGGCTGCGGCGAAGCTGGCATTCGCAAGCTCGAGGCGTCCGTCCTTGCCCCAGAGCGCCAGCGCCTGCGGCATGGCGTCGAAGGCGGCCTGATACAGGCTTGCGCGCTTCGTGGCCGTCTCGACTTCCCGCCGGCTTGCGCTGGCCGTGCGGATCGCCGTGCCGCTGACCGCGATCCTGCCGTCGGTCTGGCCGGCATGGGCGCGGATATCGATGCGGGTGTAGCGACCGTCATGCTGGCGAATGCGTAAACTCGCCTCAATCAGCCCGGTGTCCGCCGGCGCAAACCTGCGGAAGAAGCCGCGGCGATCGTCGGGGTGGATCAGCGCAAGCATTTGCTTGTGGTCAAGCTGTCGCGGCGTCGAACCCAGACCGAGCGCCAATGCGGCGGAGCCATCCAGAAAGGTAAGGCCGGTCTGCGGATCGAATGACCAGAGGCCCGTTTCGCCATTGGCCAGCATCCCGTCGCGTCGCGCCTCGTTTTCCAGCATCAGTTCGGCGGTGTGATCGGCGCGGTTGAGCTGGGCGTAATAGGCGTAGACCACCACCAGCAGCAGCAGCGCCATCGCCGCAAACAGCGTGACGTTGAGGTTGATCTCCGCCCGCCACAGGGCGTTCATCGCCTGCATCGAATGCAGCGCGATCACCATGCCGCCATCGCTGCCCGCCAGATGCATGGAGACCTGATACGGCACGCCATTGATATGCGTTTCCACGACGCCGCCTGACGAACGGCTGGGGCGCGCGGAGGTCAGTTCGGGAAAGACGGCGGCAAGCGGACGTCCGGTCAGGCTCGCGCTGGCGCCGGTCGCGGCAAGCACCACGCCCGTCGTGTCGATCACCACCAGGTCGGTGTCGGAACCGGCTGCGACAAGGGCGTTCAACTCCTGAGCGGTTTCGGTTGCACTGGCCGGATCGAAAAGCCGAGGCTCGTCCTCGAGCGAGGCGAGCGCCATGGCCGAGGTCAACTCGGTCGCCTGGCGGACGGCATCTTCCATCCGCTCATGGCTCGACATCAGCGACAGGCCGCGCGCCGCGGCCACGCTGATGAGAAAGGCAATGATGAGAAGGGGAATGGACTTTTTGAGGAGCCGTTCGATGGCCGGCCGTTCAATCAGACTGAAGCCGCCGAGGCCGACAAATCCCGTCTGCTGCGCCGCGGTGAAAGCCCGCTGTGTTCCCGCATGAGCGCGCAACTTGCCGTTGACTGTGGGGCGTTCCCACATGTCCGATCTCTTCATTGGTCTGGTTCCCTCGTGTGATTCGGCAAACCGCCTTTGCGAATCTGCCCTAGTGAATCAAACGTGATTCGCCTTGTCCAGCGCTTGGCGGGAACCTTTTGTTAACCATAAGCATAAAAAGGCTTTTTTGTGTTCGCGATCCCTCAGGTCGCCCGTAATTGGCGACCTGCTAGCGTTATGGGTTACGAAGGCAAGGACTCCGAACGCACTTTTTTGCAAGCCCTTCGTCAGCTTTTCAACATGCGGTTGACGATATCGCGCAGGTTGCGGGAAAGGTCTTCCTGGCCAGCAATGCGTTCAATCTCCGCCCGCGCCTTCTCGCGCCGGCCGGCTTCAAGCGACTGGAACGACCGCATGGCCGTCATCATCCGCGCTGTCAGCGTGGCGTTGCGCGGGTCCGTGGCGAGGATGAAGTTCGCGAAGAACCGGTAGCCGGCGCCATCCGGACGGTTGAACCCTGTGGGATTGGA
>NZ_DEPM01000244.1:11620-21037 GCF_002358775.1 Martelella sp. UBA3392 | reverse complement strand
GTGAAGCGGAAGATGTTGTCCACGAAGAACAGAACGTCCTGGCCTTCATCGCGGAAGTTTTCAGCGATCGTCAGACCGGAAAGCGCAACGCGGGCGCGGGCGCCGGGCGGCTCGTTCATCTGGCCATAGACCAGAGCGCACTTCGAACCCTCGGCCGAACCGTTGTTTTCGGCCGGGTCGACGTTCACGTTGGACTCGATCATTTCGTGATAGAGGTCGTTGCCTTCGCGGGTCCGCTCACCAACGCCGGCAAACACGGAGTAACCGCCGTGCGCCTTGGCGATGTTGTTGATCAGTTCCTGAATGAGAACCGTCTTGCCAACGCCGGCGCCGCCGAACAGGCCGATCTTGCCGCCCTTGGCGTAAGGCGCGAGCAGGTCCACGACCTTGATGCCCGTGACCAGGATTTCCGCTTCGGTCGACTGGTCGACATAGGGAGGAGCGTCCTGGTGGATCGCGCGCTTTTCCTTGGTCTTGATCGGGCCGACTTCGTCCACCGGCTCGCCGATGACGTTCATGATGCGGCCGAGCGTCTCGACGCCGACCGGCACCTGGATCGGCGAACCCGTGTTCTTGACTTCCTGACCGCGAACGAGACCTTCGGTCGCGTCCATGGCGATCGTGCGCACTTCGTTCTGGCCGAGGTGCTGCGCGACCTCGAGAACCAGCCGGTTGCCGTGGTTGTCGGTTTCAAGCGCGTTCATGATCGGGGGCAGGTCGCCGTCGAAAGCGACGTCAACGACGGCGCCGATAATCTGCGTCACTCTACCGATAGAGGCCTCAGCCATGATAAAACCCTCTTTTCAAGCTCTTACAGCGCTTCCGCGCCGGAAATAATTTCAATCAGTTCCGTGGTGATCTTTTCCTGACGCTGACGGTTGTAGGACAGCGTCAGCTTGTCGATCATCTCACCGGCATTGCGCGTGGCGTTATCCATCGCGCTCATCTTCGCGCCCATCTCGCCAGCGACATTTTCCAGAAGCGCCCGGAAAATCTGAACGCGGATGTTGAGCGGGACGATATCGTCAAGGATAGCCTCGGCGCTCGGCTCGTATTCGTATAGCGCCGCACTCTCGCGCTCTTCCGCCTCTGCCGGCGGAGCGGCGGGAATGAGCTGGAGCGCCGTCGGGACCTGCGAGATCACCGAATGAAACTCCGAATAGAACAGCGTGCAGACGTCGAACTCGCCGGCTGCGAACATCTCGATGACGCGATTGCCGATATCCTCGGCATTTTCGAAACCGATCTTGCGAACGTCACGCAGATCCTTGCGCTCGACGACGAGGTCGGCGAATTCGCGGCGCAGCGCGTCATAGCCCTTGCGGCCGACGCTGAAGATCTTGACCGTCTTGCCCTCGGCAATCAGCTTGCGGGCATGCAGGCGGGCATGACGGGCGATCTGCGCGTTGAAGCCGCCGCAAAGGCCGCGTTCGGCCGTGCAGACCACCAGCAGGTGGACATCGTCCTTGCCGGTGCCCTTCATCAGCGCGGGCACTTCCTCGCCCTCGCCGACAGCCGCCGTCAGGTCGGCCATCACGGTCGCCATGCGCTCGGTGTAAGGCCGCGCATTCTCGGCGGCCTCCTGGGCGCGCCGCAGCTTCGCCGCGGCGACCATCTGCATCGCCTTGGTGATCTTCTGCGTCGCCTTCACCGAGGCAATGCGAAGCTTCAGATCCTTCAATGAAGCCATGGGTATTCAGTCCCCGTCTGGTGTTACTCGGCCGAAAAATTCTTGGCGAATGCTTCGATGGCGGACTTCAGCTTGGCCTTCAGATCGTCGCTCAGCGCCTTTTCGGTGCGGATCGCTTCGAGAACGTCGTTGGCTTCGCCGCGCATGTGCGACAGCAGGCCCTTCTCGAAGTCGCGTACCTTGCCAACCGGCAGCTTGTCGAGATAGCCGTTGACGCCGGCGAAGATCACGGCAACCTGCTCTTCCGTCTTCAGCGGCGAGAACTGCGGCTGCTTCAGGAGTTCGGTCAGGCGCGCGCCGCGGTTCAGCAGGCGCTGGGTCGCGGCATCAAGGTCGGAGCCGAACTGGGCGAAGGCGGCCATTTCACGGTACTGGGCAAGCTCGCCCTTGATCGAGCCGGCAACCTGCTTCATCGCCTTGATCTGGGCGGCCGAACCAACGCGCGAAACCGACAGGCCGACGTTAACGGCCGGACGAACGCCCTGGTAGAACAGGTCGGTTTCAAGGAAGATCTGGCCGTCGGTGATCGAGATCACATTGGTCGGGATGAACGCCGAAACGTCGTTACCCTGGGTTTCGATGACCGGCAGAGCCGTCAGCGAACCGGCGCCGCGCTCGTCGGAGAGCTTGGCGGCGCGCTCGAGAAGACGCGAATGCAGGTAGAAAACGTCGCCCGGATAAGCTTCGCGGCCCGGCGGACGGCGCAGCAGCAGGGACATCTGACGATAGGCAACGGCCTGCTTGGAAAGGTCATCGTAAGCGATCAGGGCATGCATGCCGTTGTCGCGGAAATACTCGCCCATGGCGCAACCGGCGAACGGCGCGATGTACTGCATCGGCGCCGGATCGGAGGCGGTTGCGGCGATGACGATCGAGTATTCCATCGCGCCGCGCTCTTCGAGCGTCTTCACGAACTGGGCAACCGTCGAACGCTTCTGACCGACAGCGACGTAGACGCAGTAAAGCTTGTCGGCGTCCGGGCCGTTGTCGTGGATCGGCTTCTGGTTCAGGAAGGTGTCGAGGATGATCGCTGTCTTGCCGGTCTGGCGGTCGCCGATGACGAGCTCGCGCTGGCCGCGGCCGACCGGGATCAACGCGTCGATGGCCTTGAGGCCGGTCGACATCGGCTCGTGAACCGACTTGCGCGGAATGATGCCGGGCGCCTTGACGTCGACAACGGCGCGGGTATCGGAATTGATCGGACCCTTGCCGTCGATCGGGTTGCCGAGCGCGTCGACAACGCGGCCGAGCAGGCCTGGACCGACCGGAACGTCAACGATAGCGCCGGTGCGCTTGACGACGTCGCCTTCCTTGATCTCGCGGTCGGAGCCGAAGATAACGACGCCGACATTGTCGCTTTCTAGGTTGAGCGCCATGCCGCGCACGCCGCCGGCAAATTCCACCATCTCGCCGGCCTGGACGTTGTCGAGACCGTAGACGCGGGCAATGCCGTCACCAACAGAAAGCACCTGGCCGACTTCAGAGACTTCCGCCTCGTCGCCGAAATTTTTGATCTGCTCTTTCAGAATTGCGGAAATTTCCGCGGCCCGGATATCCATCAGCCAACCTCTTTCAGTGAAAGCTTAAGTTTGGAGAGTTTCGTGCGCAGCGATGTGTCGATCTGACGCGAGCCCACCTTGACGATCATGCCGCCGAGAAGGGAAGCGTCCTCGGTTATGTCGAGCGCAACATCCTTGCCCGTCACATCCTTCAGCGCAGTCTTCAATTCCTGTTGTTGTTCCTTCGACAGGGCATGGGCCACCGTCACCTCGGCCGTCACCTCGCCCCGATAGGCCGCGACCGCGCCACGATAGGAGGCGATCATGCCCGGCAGGACAAACAGACGGCGATTTTTCGCCACGACCTTGACGAAATTGCCGACATAGCCGCCGATCTTCGCCTTTTCGAGAATAGCCTTCACCGCCCTCAGCTGCTCATCGGCGCTGAATGCGGGGCTCATGACCAGACGCCGGAAGTCGTCGCTATCCTTGAGCATCTTGTCGATCTGGTCGAGATCAGCGCCGAAGGCGTCAATCTTGTCTTCTTCCTTGGCCAGTTCGAACAGCGAAACGGCATAGCGCTGCGCGACGCTCGAAACAGAATGGGATAGGTCCGCCACAGGCACAGATTCCCTTTTTTTAACCGGCAGGAACGGCGGTTGTTGCCGACGTTTCCACCCCTTAGAACTTTACAATATCCCCAGGAGAACTGCGGTGATCAAACCCGCCTTTCCCGATAGTCGGGGTCCGTCTAGCACAGGTAATAGCGACTCGCAACACGCTCAAAGCCCCTTTGGACCATTGGCGCGCGTTTCTTGCCACAATCTCCGAAAAGCCCTGTAAAAACGAGATTTTACAGCAACCGCCGAAGCACAATTATTCCCCGAAACGGAAACCGTGCCGCGCCGACACATGCAGGAGGCAGATGCGCCTCGCCTGCCGCTTGCCCGGTCACGCTATGCCCAGCCAAGACCGTAGAGCAGCATGAACACCCCGGCCACGGCCTGGCAGGCCAGGAATATACCGCCCTTGATGGACCGGCTCTTGAGCGTCGCCATCCACAAGAGCCTTGTGAGAAACCCGAATATCAGGGCGAGACCGAAGGTGCGGTAGATCATCGGCTGGTCGAACAGCAGCGCCATCAGCGACATTGCCGCATAGGTGCCGCCGATCAGCGAGCGGACGTGGATGGTTTCGCCATCTTCGACCTTGTGGCCCGAAAACCCGGTCAACGCCATCAAACGCAGCGGCGCCAGCGCCACGATAAGCCCCCATATCAGGATCACCACCGCCATGAACAGGGCGACCTGACCCACGAAGCTCTCCGGCCAATAGAAACTCATTACACACCCTCCAGCATTGCGGGACACGCGCCCGCATCCCTTTGGGGATCATTATCTAGAGAAAGCTCTGCGGGTCAATGTCGACCTGCACCTTTACCGAGCCGCGCGCCCTCGGCCCGTTTTCGAGCATCGCCGCCAGAAACGACTGCATGTCGTCGCCGCGCGCGCCATGCACCAGCAGCCGGAACCGGTAGCGGCCGCGGATCAGGGCAAGGGCCGCCTCCGCCGGCCCGAGCACCGAGATCGAGCGGCTTTGCGGCGCGGCGGCCCGGAGCGCCCGGGCATGCGTTTCGGCCTCGCCGCGCGTTTCCGCCGAAACGATCACCGAGGCAAGCCGTCCGAACGGCGGCAGGCCGCTCTTCTCGCGCTCGCCGATCTCGCGGGCATAGAACCCCTCCGCCTCGCCGGAAACGATTGCGCGCATCACCGGGTGGGCGGGCTGATAGGTCTGGATCAGGCCGTGGCTCGTGAGCCCCGTGCGCCCTGCCCGCCCGGTCACCTGGGCAAGCAACTGGAAGGTGCGCTCCGCCGCGCGCGGATCGCCGTTTGCAAGGCCGATATCGGCATCGACGACGCCGACAACCGTCATCAGCGGGAAATTATGCCCCTTCGCCACAAGCTGCGTGCCGATGACGATATCCGCCTCGCCGTTTGCCACCGCCTCAAGCTCCAGCCTTAGCCGCTTGACCCCGCCGGATAGGTCCGACGACAGCACGATGGTGCGCTTTTCGGGGAAATGATGCTCGACCTCCTCGGCGATGCGCTCGACGCCCGGCCCGCAGGCGACCAGATGGTCGAGCGTGCCGCATTCGGGGCAGGCCTCGGGCACCGGCTCGGCGTGGCCGCAGTGATGGCACATCAACTGCCCGCGAAACCGGTGCTCCACCAGCCAGCTTGAGCAATTCGGGCACTGAAACCGGTGACCGCAGACCCGGCAGAGCGTCAGCGGCGCATAGCCCCGGCGGTTGAGGAACAGCAGCGCCTGCTCGCCGCGCCCGACCGCGCCCTCCACCGCCTTCAGCAGAACCGGCGACAGGAAGCCGCCGCGCGCCGGCGGGTCGCGCCGCATGTCGATGGTCTTCAGATCGGGAAGCGCCGCCTCGGCGAAACGGCCCGGCAGGTGCAGCCGTTCGTAGCGGCCGGCAAGCGCATTGACCTGGCTTTCGATCGAGGGGGTCGCCGAGGCGAGAACCGTCGGAATATCGCCGATCCGGGCGCGCACGACCGCCATGTCGCGGGCGTTGTAGAACACCCGGTCTTCCTGTTTGTAGGCGGTGTCATGTTCCTCGTCGACCACGATCAGACCGAGATCCTCGAATGGCAGGAACAACGCCGAACGGGCGCCGGCAACCACCCGGATGCGCCCCTCCGCCGTCTGCCGCCAGACCTTTTCGCGCATGCGCGGCGCAAGATCGGAATGCCATTCGCCGGGCTTCGACCCGAAGCGGGCCTCGAAGCGCTCAAGAAACGCCGATGTCAGCGCGATTTCCGGCAGCAGGATCAGCACCTGCCGCCCCTGTCTCAGCGTTTCCGCGATCGCCTCGAAATAGACCTCGGTCTTGCCCGAACCGGTGACGCCGTCGATCAGGGTGACGCCAAAGCCCTGCCCGACCGACGATTTCAGCCTGTCGGCGGCGTCCCGCTGGTCCGCCGACAGTTCGGGCGGGGCGTAATCGGGATCCGCCGCGCCGACGGCGGGCGGCGGCGGCAGGAACACCGTATCGAACACGCCTTGCTTCATCATGGTCTCGACCACGCTGGCGCTGACGCCGGCGGCGCGGGCGAGCCCGAGCCGCGTCCAGGAGAAGCCGTCCGAGGCCAGTTCCAGCACGCGTTGCCGCGCGGGTGTCATCCGCTCGGGCGTGGTGCCGGTCAGCCTGAGCCCCTCGACCATCGGCTCGGGCTCGAGCGCGGTCGGCGCGCGCACGGCCATCCGCGCGACAAGGCCCGGCGGCGTCAGCGTATAGCCCGCCACCCAATTGATGAATTTCCGCATCGCCGGGCTGATCGGCGGGCAGTCGAAGACGTGCTCGATGGGTCTGAGCTTCTTCGAGTCCACGGCGCCGGTCTCATCGCCCTCATCCCAGACGATGCCGATCACCTTGCGCGGGCCGACCGGCACCTGCACGACGGAGCCGGGGGTCACCGCCATGCCATCGGGCACCGCATAGGAATACGGCCCCGCCACCGGCAGCGGCACCATCACGGGCACGCTGCGTGAAGTGGCAGGCGTCACGGGTTTTCCGAAAAGATCAAGCGAATCTGAAGTCATGACTGGCAAGCTTGCCTGCCGACGCCTGGAAAGTGAAGCGGCAAAGCAGATCGCGGCTCAGGCCGCCCCTTCCTCTGCCTCGGCCTTGGGTTCGGCCGGCGGCAGCGCGAAATCCGCATCAGGGTCCTTCGCCAGCGCATGCACCGTATGGTTTTCGAGCGCGGTCGTCACGTCGGCGGCGTCGCCGTGGAGTTCCTCGGGCATGATCATCTTGCCGATGGTGAAATCGAACCGGTCGCCCTTCTTGTTCAGAAGTTCGTGGAACACGGTCATGTCGCGCAGTTCGGTCGACCATTTGGCGAACCAGTAGAACAGGCCGGAATTGCGCGCCTTCAGATGCACCGGCAGGATCGGCAGGTTGTATTTGCGGGCAAAGCCGATCGCCGAATTCTTCCACGGCCGCTCGTTGAGCTTGCCCTCGGCCCAATAGGCAATGCGGCCGGAGGGAAACAGCACCATCGCCTTTTCCTGCCTGATCGCGTCATTGGTGACCTGCAGGGTTTCGCGCGCCTTGAGCTTGCTCTTGAACTCCTCGCGCCACTCGACCGGAATGATCATCTCGACCAGGCGCGGATTGACGCGCACCGCATCGCGATTGGCGAAGAACATCATGTCCGGGCGGCGTTCCTTCAAGAGATCGAACACCGCCACGCCATCCGCAATGCCGGTCGGATGGTTGGAGACCATGATGAAGCCGCCGGCTTCCGGAATCCGCTCGCCGCGCTGGCAATGGATGTCCAGCGTCAGTTTTTCGGAAAGATAATTGAAGACCCCGTAGCCATCCATGGACTGGGTTTCGGTGGCGAATTCGATCGCCTTGCCATAGCCGAGCAGGGAATAAAGGAAGGGCCGCATCACCGGCCAGAACGGGCTGTGGACAATCTTTTCGCCGCGCTCGGCGATCAGCGTGTCGACAATATGGCCCGGCCGTCCCTGCGAGACAAGCGCCAGCGTCTCGGCAAAATGCGTCAAGGCAGATGAGGAATCACGGCGCGCCATATAAAGTCCCGTCAATGGTGGAAGGTCTATATCCCAACTCGATATGATAAGACAATGACACCCCCCTCGAAGCATTAGCTTTTTTCTAACGCAATCTAGTGCAGGATTGTCGGCGAACAAGATTTCGTCAAGCGCCAAGGTCATGGCCCAGGCCGGCCGGCGTGGATAAACACCTGTGGATGACGGCTGGCGATCGATGGAAAACGTGCTCATTCCGGCAGACGACGCCCTGATGGCGCTTCGGCGCGACTGGCTCGAAACGTTGGACAGCGAAAGGCGGCTCGCCGACCATACGATCAACGCCTATGAGCGCGACACGCGCCAGTTTCTGCAGTTCCTGTGCCGCCATGTGGCGCGGCCGGTGCGCCTTTCCGATATCGACGCGCTGCGGCCTGCCGATATTCGCGCCTATCTGGCGTTTCGCCGCAAGGGTGGCGCGGAGGCGCGCACGCTCGGGCGCGATCTTGCCGGCATTCGCTCGTTTCTGCGCTGGCTGGAAAAGCGCGGGCTTGCCAATGCCGCCGGCGTGCGGGCGATGCGTGCGCCGAAACAGCCGAAATCGCTGCCGAAACCCTTGAACGCCGAAGATGCCCTTGCGCTGTCGCGCGCCGACAGCCAGCTTGCGGAAGAGCCATGGATCGCGGCGCGAAACGCCGCCGTGTTCTGCCTGCTCTATGGCTGCGGGCTGCGCATTTCCGAAGCGCTGGGACTGGCGCCCGCCGATTTTGCCGGCGCGCCGCAAAGCCTCCGGATCACCGGCAAGGGCAGCAAGACGCGGATCGTCCCGCTGCTGCCTGCAGCGCTTGCCGCCGTCAACGATTATATCCGTCTAGTGCCCTATCACCTTGAAGCGGAGGGGCCGCTGTTTCTCGGCGCGCGCGGCAAGAAGCTGCAAAGCGCGATCATCCAGCGCGAAATGCAGGCGATGCGCGGCGCGCTCGGCCTCTCCGACAAGGCGACGCCGCATGCGCTGCGCCACTCCTTCGCCACCCATCTTCTGGCCGCCGGCGGCGATCTGCGCACCATCCAGGAACTGCTCGGCCATGCCAGCCTGTCGACGACACAGGTCTATACCGGCGTCGATACCGGCCGGCTCTTGGAGATCTACGACCGGGCCCATCCGCGCAAATGAAAGGCCCCGCAGCAGTCAGCCGCAGGGCCTTGAGCTGATCAACAGGCTTTCGGATCAGTTGTTGTTGATATAGCCGAGATCGATCAGCTTCGCCGTGCCGTCCGGCTGAACCTTGTAGGTCTTGGAGGCCGTCCAGCCGGACCCGCCGCTAACCTGGGTGGTGAAGATGGTTCCGGGCGCGGAGATGCGGGCGATCTCCTGATCGGCGGTGGTCTGCTTCGCGCCGTACATGGTCGGGTTGAAGGGCTGGGCAGCCAGCGCCGCGCCGGAACCGATCATCAGGGTTGCGAGCGAAAGGGCTATGATCTTCTTCATGACAGTATTCCTCGGTTGTTGAGGCAGGCGGAGACAAACGTCTCGCCGCGGAAGACTGCCTACTCCCGATTGCAATTTCCGGAAAATGAATGTTTTGTTATTTTAGCATAATTTTCAATATCTTACGATAATTTAACCTGTATTAAAAACCAGCCATGAACACCGGC
>NZ_DEPM01000244.1:0-11212 GCF_002358775.1 Martelella sp. UBA3392 | reverse complement strand
GCCAGGATCAGCGCCATTCCGGCCATTTCGACCGGCGACGGAATTTGCCCGAAGAACGCGACGCCCCAGAGGGCGGCGAAAACCAGATAGGCATTGTCGAACAGGCCGATCACCGGCGCGGGCGCCATGCGATAGGCCCCGGCCACCGAAACCGTGATGATCATCAAAAATGCCGCCAGCAGGCCGAGGATCGCCCAGTCGACAACGCCGAGCGCGGGCCAGACGCCGAAAATGAAACTGCCCTCGACGCCCGCCCCCGTCATTGAAAGCGCGGCAACAAGCCCGCCGCCGGCGACGACCAGGGCGACGTTGAGGTTGAACGCCATCGCCACCGGCTGCTCCGAACGGCAACGGCTCCAGGTAATGATTCCGCTCAACGCATAGCAGAACGCCGCAAGCAACGGCAGAACGACATAGGGCGATGGCATGGCGGCCGCCGGATTGACCGCCAGAAACACGCCTAGCGCGCCAACAACCACCGCCACCGACCTGCGCAATCCGAGCGGCTCGCCAAGCACGACGCGCGAGAGCAGCGCCATCCAGAGGGGAGCGGTGTAGAAGCAGGCGGCGGCCAGCGCCAGCGGTATTTCCGGCAGCGCCGCATAGTAAAAGAACCACATCGCCACAAGGCACAGGCTTCTGAGCGTTACCCAGAGCGGACGGGCCGCACCAAGCCGCCTGCCCCGCGCCCATGCCCACAGGCACAGCAGAAGACCGGCCCCCAGCGAGCGCATGAGGATCAGCTGTCCAAGGCTGTAATGCGCCCCGGTCAGCTTCACCAGAGCGTCCGACAGCGACAGCAGCAGCACCGCAAAGGTGATCAGGGTAATACCGGTGAGCTGGCAGGTTGCATTCGTTTGTTCGGAAGACATGCCGGCACCAAAGCAGTTTTCACTTGTGGGCGGAAGTGAATTCCGGTGATGTATGCTTCAATGCGCCTGATGGAACCGCAGATGCCGCCGAACCGGCACAAGCGGAATGTCAATTGGAGAGGGGAAACGCCATGATCAGGTTCTGCCTCGCGGCCTTGCTGGTGCTTTCAACCACGACCGCCGCCTTTGCCCATGGCGGCGGCTGCCGCAAGAGCTCGCCGCCCGGCCAGTGCTGCCACATGGAGAAAAAGGTCGGCAAGGTTCACTGCCACTGAGGCGGAACCTGCGGCTCTCCAACCAAAACCTTCGCCGGCGGCCTACCGGCTTTCGAAGGGCAACCTTTCGCCGGTTTGCGCGTCGAAGAGGTGAAGCTGGGCGAGATCAAAGCCAACGCCGACGACATCCCCGGGCCTGACCTCGGTACGACCATTCACAACCAGATTGAAATCCTCGGCCCCCTCGGCCGCGAGATAAGTGCTGGAGCCGGTGCTTTCGACGGTCTCGACAGAGAACTTCAGCAGCGCCTCGTCATCGGCAACGAGACGCAGATGCTCCGGCCGCAGGCCAACGGTGACCGCGCGCCCTTCCGGCAAGCCCGTTTCGACGGCAATGCTCTGCGGCCCGCCAAGCTCGAGCACGAGCGATCCGCCACCCTCTCCAATGCGCGCCGACACGAAATTCATTGCCGGCGAGCCGATGAAGCCGGCGACGAATCTGTTGACGGGGCGGTCGTAGAGTTCAAGCGGTGGGCCCTGCTGCTCGATGATGCCGGCGCGCATGACCACGACATGATCGGCCATGGTCATCGCCTCGATCTGGTCGTGCGTCACATAGACCGATGTTGCGCCCAGCCGGTCGTGCAGCGCACGGATTTCCTTGCGCATCTGGACCCTCAACGCGGCATCGAGATTGGAGAGCGGCTCATCGAACAGGAAGGCCTTGGGATGGCGGATGATCGCCCGGCTCATCGCCACGCGCTGGCGCTGCCCGCCCGACAATTCGCGCGGATAGCGGCCGAGAAGCTCCGAAAGCCCGGTCGTCGCCGCAACCTCTTCAGCGGCCTTCTTCGCCTCGGCCTTTGCGACGCCGCGAATGCGGAGGCTGTAGGTCAGGTTCTCCTCGACCGTCATATGCGGATAAAGCGCATAGGACTGGAACACCATGGCGAGATCGCGCTTGCGCGGGGGCACGTTGTTCATCGTTTCACCGGCAATCGTCAGCGTGCCGCTGGAGATCTTCTCAAGGCCGGCGAGCGAGCGAAGCAAGGTCGACTTGCCGCATCCCGAGGGGCCGACCAGGGCGACGAAGGTACCCTTCGGAATGCCGAGCTCGATGTCTTTCAGGGCGTGGTAGGCGCCATAATGCTTATTCACGCCTTCGAACTGGATGTGATACGTCATTTGAGGGCTCCAGAGGTGAGGCCGGACACAATACGGCGTTGCAGAAGAACGAAAATGGCGAGGATCGGCGTTACATAGATCGTCGCATAGGCCATGATCTTGTTCCACTCGGTGGTATTCGGGCCCATGAAGCTGTTGAGGCCGACGCTGGCCGGCTGCAGCTCGGCGGCCTGGATCATCGACTTGGAATAGACGAACTCCCCGAAGGCCTGCATGAAGATCAGGATGGCGCTGACGAGGATGCCGTTGCGCGCCAGCGGCAGCACGATCCTGAAGAACGCGCCGATCCGGGAATTCCCGTCGACCATCGCCGCCTCCTCAAGCTCGATCGGCACGCTCATGAAGGTCGCGCGGACCAGCACGACGAAGAACGGCATGCTCTTGGCCGCGATCGCCAGGATCACCGCGAAGCGCGGGAAATCGAGCAGCCCGACCTGCGAGAAGCCGACGAAGATCGGCGTGATCATCAGCGAGGCCGGCAGGACTTGCAACAGCAGGATCAGGAACAGGCCGACATCGACCCAGCCGCTGCGATAGCGGGCAAGCACATAGGCGCAGCCCACGCCGAGCGCCGCAATCAGCGCGACGGAGCCGGTGGCAATTACGAGCGAGTTCCAGAGATAGCGCGCCATGTTGCGGCTCGCCCAGACATCGCCATAGGTCGCCCACTGCGGATCGGAGGGCAGCAGACGCGGCGGCGTGGCGAACATCGCCGAGCCGGTCTTCAGGCTGGTGACATACATCCAGTAGAGCGGAAACAGGTAGACGATCGCCAGCAGGATGGCGATGACGAGCATCAGGCGGTTGCGGGACGTATCGCTCATCCTCTCACCTCATGGCGCGTGGAACGGACATAGACCAGCGAGGCGAACATCACGAACACGATCATGATGACCGAAACCGTCGCGCCCTTGGCGAAATCATACTGGCGGAACGACAGATCCCAGGCCCAGTACTGGGCGACATTCGACGAATTGTTGGGCCCGCCGTCGGTGATGGCGGCAAACAGGTCGAACTGCTGCAGGGTGAAGATCAGACCGAGCGCGACAACCGCGCCGATCGTCGAGCGCATCATTGGGAGCGTGATGGTCCAGAACCGCTGGAACACGTTGGCGCCGTCAAGCTCGGACGCCTCGTAGAGATCGCGCGGGATCGAGGACAGGCCGACCGAAAGCAGGATCATGTTGAACGAGGTTCCAAGCCAGATATTGGCGAGAATGACCGCCCAGAGGGAATAGGACGGGTCCGACCGCCAGTAGATATTGCCGTCGGTTATGCCGGACGCCGTCAGAAGGAAATTGAGAACGCCGTAATCGCCCGACAGGATCCAGTTCCAGATCGCGCCGACGACGAGGCCGGGCATCACCCAGGACACCAGAAACAGCCCGCGCAACCACGAGGCGCCGGGAAACTGGGTGCCGAAGAACAGGGCAAGGCCGAAACCGAGGACGAACTGACCAGCGATGGAGGCAAGAACGAAGATCGCCGTGTTGAGGAGAATGCCGAAGGTTTCCGGCTGGCGGAAGAGATCGACATAGTTCCTAAAGCCCACAAACGGCCGCGCGAGCTGCCCCATGCTGAACATATCGACTTCCTGAAAACTCATCAGCACATTGTAGAGCAGCGGCAGGCCGGACAGCAGGAACAGGAAGGCGAGCGGCACGGCCACCAGCGTGATATCGAAGCCGCGACCATCGGTCAGGCTGGAAAGGATGCGTTTCATATCTCCTCCGGCGTTGCCCGTAAAACCATCCGCCCCGCCGAAGCGGCGCGGATGGTCTCTCCGGGAGGAAAGGGTCCGGCGGCTGGTACCAAGGACCAGGCCGCCGGTCAGGCTGAGATTACCGGTCCGGGACGGCGGAAATCTTCTGGGCGGCCTGGTCCAGGGCGGCCTGCGGGTCCATCTGGCCCGTCAGCGTGGCCTGGATGGCATCCTGGATCGCCTTGGAGATCTTCGGCCATTGCGGATGCGGACCGCGCGGCTTGGCGTATTTCAGCTGCTCAACGAAGGTCGCCAGCGCCGCATCCTTCAAGGCGTTGCCCGTCGGCGGGATCGCGATGTCGGAACGGGCCGGAATCTGGCCGTAGTTCTCGAACATCGTGTCATCCTGCGAGACGAAATATTCCAGCACCTCGAAGGCTTCCTCCGGATGCTTCGTGCTGGAGAAGATCGCCCAGTTGTAGTCGCCCATGGCCGACGACCGCTCGGCGCCCTCTTCCGGAACGGGCAGCAGCGCCACGCCCCAGTCGAAATCGGCGTCCGCAAGCATGCGGTCGATTTCCCACGGGCCGGAAATGGCCATCGCGGCATTGCCGGCATTGAAGGTCGCCGTCGCGTTCCACTGGCTGTTGGTCAGGGTATCGGGAGAAGCGAGCTTCTCGTCCATGATCTCCTTCCACGTCGCCAGCGCCTCGACCGCGCCTTCGGTGTTGATGTTGTCATAGGTCGCACCGCCCATCTGCGCCCATGGCAGGAACTGGAAGGTGCCCTCCTCGTTGGCCTTGGCCGAGAACGCGAGGCCATAGACGTTGTTTTCCGGATCGGTCAGCGTGCGGGCCGTCTCGACAAGCTCGTCCCAGGTCTCCGGCGGCTGGTCGGGATCGAGACCGTGCGCGCGGAACATGTCCTTGTTGTAGTAGAGCGCGATCGTGTTGGTGGCCTTCGGCACGGCGTAGTATTTGCCGTCCCAGGTCGCCGATGCCAGCGGGCCGGGGAAGTAGTTCTCGGCATTGATGACATCCGAGTTTTCGATCATGTCGGTGAGATCGAGAAATGCGTCGCGCGAGGCGAACATCGCCGTGTTCGGATTGTCGATCGCGATGATGTCCGGCGCGTTGCCGGTGGCATAGGCGCGCATGGCCTCGCTGACGACGTCATCGAACTGGATCTCGCGATAGTCGACATGGATGCCGTTATTAAGAGCGTTGAACTCCTTCACCAGATTGGGCGCGGGCTGGATATCCTTGTCCAGCGACCAGACAGTGATCGTCGTATCCTCGGCATGGGCGGCAACGGCGAAGGCCGATACGCCGGCAAGCGCGACGGCGCCTGCCATAAGGGTCTTGCGAATTGTCATTTTCTCCTCCTTTTGATTGTGCGCGTCATCCCGGCTCCCACAGCCGGGAAGGCGGCTATTGCGGATCGACGACGAATTCGCCGCCCCGGCAATTCTTGAGGTGGTTCAGCGCGTGAACCTGCCCCGTCATTTCCAACTCATCGCGATAGACCGGGTCGTGCCAGCCCTCGATGTCGATCGAGCCGGACCAGCCGGCGAGCCTCAGCTCCGAGATCACATCGGTCCAGTTGGTATCGCCGAAGCCCGGCGAGCGCATGAGCACGAAGGGATGCTTGCCGAAAACGCCATGCTCGCGGATCACCTCCCAGCGAATGGTGGCGTCCTTGCCATGCACGTGAAAGAATTTGTGCGCCCATTTGCGGATCTGCGGCAGCGGATCGATGAGGTAGACCATCTGGTGGCAGGGCTCCCATTCGAGCCCGATATTGTCGTCCGGCGTCTCGTTGAACATCAGCTCCCAGGCGTCGGGATTATGGGCGATGTTCCAGTCGCCGGTCTGCCAGTTGCCGTCCATGGCGCAGTTCTCGAAGGCGATCTTCACACCCTTGTCGGCCGCGCGCTTGGCAAGCTCGCTCCAGATCTCGCGATAGCGCGGCAGGCTGTCCGTCAGCGGCTTGTTGCGGATGCGGCCGGTAAAGCCGGCAACGCAGGTCGCGCCGAAATGGTGGGCGTTGTCGATGCAATCCTTCCAGCCCTGCAGCGTCTCGCGATCGATATCGGTGGTCTCGAGCGGATTGCCGAACATGCCGAGCGTCGAGATCGTGATGTCGCGGTCGCCGATGGCCTCGCGGCAGCTTTTGCCGAGTTCGGCGAGGTCCTGGCCGCGGGTGGACTGCCAGAAGAAGGGCTCGAAGCTTTCGAAACCCATGTCGGCAATCTTGGCGATGCGTTCGGCCGCGCCGCCTTCCGTTGCCTTAATCATGGTGCCGATGCGGATCGCTTTTGCGGGATTGGTCACGAATTCATTCCTTTATTTGCAAATCGACGGGAAGGCCGGTGCGCGCGCTTTCGATCGCACCCATGACCATTGCGAGGCTCTTGATGTTGTCATCGCTTGAGGTTTCCGGGCGGGTCCCGTTCAGCACCGCCCGGACAAAATCGATCATCACGCTTGCGTGGCCGTGAATCTCTCTCTCATCGGGAACCGGCGGCATGTCGAGCGTCGTGAACCCGTGCAGAAGGCCCGGCTCCTGACCGGCAATCGTGACTTCGAAATCGCTATCGCCATCCCAGGTAATCATCCCGCGCGAACCGACTAGCCGCCAGCGCCCTTCCCAGCTCGTCGGGCGGCCTTCCGCGCACCATGAGCCGCGATAGGTCAGAACCGCATCGCCGGAGAGACGGTAGATGGCGTTCGCCGCCGCGCCATGGGCATACCAGGAGCCGGCCGGATTGGTCTCGACGCAATAGACCGAAAGAGGCGTCGCGCCGGACACGAACCGCGCCGCATCCAGCGTGTGTACGGCCATGTCGAGCAGCAGAACATTGTCCATAGCCTCCCGGAAACCGCCGAAATGAGGCCCGAGAAAGAAGTCGCAGTGAACGCCGGTGAGATCGCCGATCAGGCCATCCGCAACCGCGCGGCGCAAGCGGCGGATGCCCGGTATAAAGCGCCGGTTCTGGACGATGGCGTGAACTTTCCCGGTTTCCGCCGCAAGCTGCACCAGATCGCGCGCTTCTTCCAGCGAGGCCGCAAGCGGCTTCTCGCTCAGCACATGGCAGCCATGGCTGAGGCCGGTCGCGGCAACCGAATGGCGCGCGGCGGGAACAACCACGTCGAACAGGAGGTCGGCATCGCAACGCTGCAACGTATCAGGCAAATCCGTACCGATGAGGATGTCGCCGAGATCGAACTCGGCGGCCAGCGCTTCGGCGGTGGCACAGTCCAGATCGACGAGACCGACCAGGTCGATCGCGTTACGAAGCTCTTCATTTGCCTGCAGCGCGCGAAGCCAGCCCTTGGCCATAGCTCCGCATCCGCACAGGACGGCTTTCATTTTCACGTATTTCCTCCCTTCGGGCGGCAAATTCCTTCTCCAAGCCACCCGTAAACGTTTACGGAACTATGAACGGCTTCGTGAATATGTCAATAGATTTTCCGTAATCGTTTACGAAAAGAATCGTGGAGAAAAGCCGATGGCCGGCATTCGCCAGCTCGCCGATCATCTCAATATTTCAATCGGCACGGTGTCGCGCGCCCTGAACGGCAAGCCCGACGTCAATCCGGACACCCGTCGCCGCGTCCTCGAAGCGGCCGAAAAGCTGGGCTATGTCGCCAATCAGGCGGGACGCGCCTTGCGTCAGGGCAAGACCGGCATTGTCGGCTTCATGATGGAAACCGATACCGAATCCACCCGCTACGGCGATCTGTTCTTCACCAGCGTGTTCGATGGCGTGCAAAGCGTGTTGTCGCGTCACCAGCTCGATCTCGTGACCCTGCTTTGCTCCTCCAGCGAGGAACCGGACGCCTATCTCGACCGTATCGTCGCGCGCGGCTTCGCCGACGCCATCATCCTGTCCGGCACGCGGCGGCACGATCCGCGCTTCGAGCTTCTGGCGCGGCGCAAGATACCCTTCATCCCGCTCGGCCGCAGCCTGACAGACGTCGGCCAGCCCTGGATCGACCTCGATTTCGAAGGCATGGCCGAAACGGCGGTCAACCGCCTCGTCGCAAGCGGGCATCGCCGCATCGGCATCATCTGGCCGCATGGCGATTACAACCTCGCCTATATCTTCATCGACCGGATCCGCGAGACGCTGGCTAGTCACAGCCTCTCTCTGCCCGACGCCTATATTTTCAAGGGGCCGCCCAATGAAGACGGCGGCTACCGGATCGCCAGGGACATCAAGGCATGCGCGGAACCGCCGACGGCGATCGTGCTCGTCAACGAGGCAACCGTCATGGGGCTTTATCGGGGGCTGTCGGAAGTCGGCCTGACGCCTGGCAAGGATCTCGCCATCATCGGCCGGCACAGCCCTCAGGCGAAGTTTCTGTCGCCAAGCCTCACCTCATTCGACCTGTCGCTGCGCGATCTTGGCATCGCCCTTGCGGAAACGCTGCTCGGCTCGATGCCCGCCTATCGCGAGTTCTACCCCGACATCGTCAGCCGCCGGATCTGGCCGATGACGCTGGTGGAAGGCGAAAGCGGCTGACGGCGCGGGCTCAGCGCGCCAGCCAGCCGCCATCGACCGCAAGAATGTGGCCGTTGACATAGGCAGCGGCGGGGGAGGCGAGGAACAGCGCCGCGCCGGCGATATCCTCCGGCTTTCCCCAGCGCCCGGCGGGAATGCGCTCGAGGATTTGGCGCGAACGGTCCTGATCCTCGCGCAACGCCTTGGTGTTGGCCGTGGCGATATAGCCCGGCGCGATCGCGTTGACCGTGACCCCGTGGGGCGCGAGTTCGTTGGCGAGCGCCTTGGTCAGGCCGGCGACGCCGTGCTTCGAAGCCGTGTAGCCCGGCACGCGGATGCCGCCCTGAAACGACAGCAGCGAGGCGGTCATGATGATCCGTCCCGATCCGGCCGCCTGCATCCGCCTTGCGGCAGCCTGGGAGAGAAACCAGACCGCATCGAGATTGGCCGAAAGCACGGCCCGCCAGTCGCTTTCGGGATGCTCGACTGCATCGCCGCGCCGGATCGTGCCGGCATTGTTGACCAGGATCGAGATATCGCCGCCGAGGCCATCCGAAGCGGCCGCGAGCAGCTTTTCCGCGCCGGCGGCATCGATCGCGCCGAGATCGGCCGGCACCTTGGCAAAGGCGCGGCCGGTCTCGCCCACAAGCCGGGCGGTTTCATCGCCCGGGTTCGAATGCACGGTGATCGCCACATCCGCACCGGCTTCGGCCAACGCCACGGCGATCGCCTGGCCGATTCCGCTCGCCCCGCCGGTGACCAGCGCGCGCTGGCCTTCAAGACTGAACTGGTGTTTAAAATAGGCTTCGATGCTCATGGTCGGCTCTCCGGGTGATTGATGACATTACGACAGGATTTGCGTGAAAAGTTCGAGATCGGCGCGCATCCGCTGACGCTCAGCGAATGCATCGGCATCCAGCATGAGGGATTGGTGCTGGAACGGCTGACCTTCGCCACCAGGGACGGCGAGAGCGTGCGCGGTTTTCTTCTGCGCCCGCCCGGCGAGACGCCGGTTCCCGCCATTCTCTACATCCACGCCCATGGCAATGCCTATGATATCGGCGCGGACGAACTTCTCTCCGGGCGCAAGGCGCTGCTGTCGCCGCTCGGGCCTGAATTCACGCGCCGGGGCTATGCGGTGCTGATGGTCGAACTGCCGGCCTTTGGCGCCCGCTCGCAGCCGGGCGAAAGCGCCCGCGCCAAGGCGGCGCTGTGGCACGGCAAAAGCCTTGCCGGCCAGATGCTCGGCGAGCAGGCCGCCGCCTTCGACTGGTTGGCATCCCGCCCCGATATCATCGCCGACCGGATCGCCGTTTTCGGCATCTCCATGGGCGCGACGTTTAGCTACTGGCTGGCAGCCGCCGAGCCGCGCATCGCCGGCAGCGCGCATCTGTGCGCCTATGCCGATTACGCTGGCCTGATCGCCGCCGGCAATATCGATCTCCACGGCATCTATCTCACCGTACCGGGTCTTCTCCCTCTTGCCGGCAATGGCGAGATCGCCGGACTGATCGCGCCCCGACCGCAACTCATCGGCATCGGCGATCTCGATCCGCTGACGCCGCTGGCAGCCTTCGAGACGGCCATCGCGCAGACGCGCGGCGCGTATGAAGAGGCGGGGGCCACTGACCGGCTTGTTCTCGTGCGCGAGCCAGAGGCCGGCCATGTGGAAACGCCGGCCATGCGCGCGGCGGTGTTTGCCTTTTTCGACCGTCATATCGGCCTCGCCTGACTGCGAAATGCTCTATCTGTTTGTTTTTGCGCGCGTCCGGATGGAAAACCGGTATCCACTTTTCCTGGAATTGCTCTAGTTCACCCGCTGCTCATCGCTGTTGAACAAATGTACCCGTTCGGGGTCGAAGCGCAGCAAAACATGCGTCGCATCGGGATCGACCGCGCCGCCGCCGAAAACGGCGACCAGCTTCTGCCCGCCATCCGTGTTTGCGTGAACGACCGTTTCCGGGCCGAGCGCCTCGATCAACGTGACCTCCGCCTCGATCGCGTCTTCTCCGCCCTCGGAAAAATCATGCGGGCGGATGCCGAGCGTCGCTGCATCGCCGGGCGCAAGCCCGCTATCCTTGCAGGCAATCCGCGCCTCCAGCCCGCCGGGGCCTTGGACGTTGACCGCGTCACCATCGACCGACGTGACGGTGACCGGCACGAGGTTCATGCGCGGCGCGCCGATGAAGCCGGCCACGAACAGGTTCGCCGGCCGGTGGAACAGGTCCAGCGGCTTGCCGATCTGCTCGATCCTGCCGGCACGCATCACGACGATCCGGTCGGCAAGCGTCATCGCCTCGACCTGATCGTGGGTGACGTAGACCATGGTGGTCGTCAGCCGCTCGTGCAGGCCCGAAAGCTCGGCGCGCATGGTGATGCGCAATTCGGCATCGAGATTGGAGAGCGGTTCGTCCAGCAGGAAGGCCGTCGGATTGCGCACCACCGCCCGGCCGATCGCCACGCGCTGTTTCTGCCCGCCCGATAGCTGGCCCGGACGGCGGTCCAGATAGGGCCCGATTTCCAGCATGCGCGCGGCCTCCTGGATGCGGCTCTCGATTTCCGGCTTCGGCATATGGATGTTTTCCAGCCCGAAGGCGAGGTTCTGGCGCACCGTCATATGCGGATAAAGCGCATAGGACTGGAACACCATGGCAAGCCCGCGATCGGCGGCCGATGCCTTTGTAACGTCCTTCCCGTCGATGATGATCTCGCCGGAGGTGGGCTTGTCGAG
>NZ_DEPM01000055.1:0-19674 GCF_002358775.1 Martelella sp. UBA3392 | reverse complement strand
AGCCGGTTGCCGCGGGTATAGATCTGGGCGTTGATGGTCGAGCCGCCGCCGATGACCTTGGCCTGGGTGAAACGGATCGACATGCCGTTCATGTGCCGCTGCGGCACGGTGTGCCAGCCCCAGCTTCCGATGCCCTTGGTCATCTTGGCGAAACCGGCCGGCAGCGTATAGAACGGATGCCGGTCCGCGCCGCCTGCTTCCAGCAGCAGAACCTTGACCTCCGGGTTTTTGGAAAGCCTTGCGGCCAGCACGCACCCGGCCGAACCGCCGCCAACAATGATGAAATCATAGGCCATGCAATGATCCTCCCGAGGGCGATTTAGCACAGGTTTAGGAACGTTCCAAATAAATTCCGCGGGCGGACGGGATGATCGATGGCTCTCGAAGTGCCGTGAATAACGCATGTGCGCATCCAACTGGGCGGGTCTTGCAAAATCACATTAAAAGATAACATATTATCTTCACAATGATTGATTATGAGAGATCACGATGTTAGTCACCGCTCATGAGATGCGAGGAGCCGTCCGTTGAAGCTTGATGATCGACGCCGGGATATTGTCGACCTGCTGGTCGAGGAGGGCACGGTTTCGCTTGACGATCTGGCGGCGCGCTTTGCCGTCTCGAAGATGACGATCCACCGCGATCTGGATGATCTCGAAGCCGAGGGCCTGCTGCGCAAGGTGCGCGGCGGGGCCACGATCGAGGCGAGCGGCCAGTTCGAAAGCGATTATCGCTATCGCGCGAAGATGGCGCCGGCGCTGAAAAGCGCGATCGCGCGGCGCGCCGCCGATTTCATCGAGCCGGGCATGAGCGTGATGGTCGATGACGGCTCGACGTCGGAAGCGGTCATCCCGTTCCTGATCGAGAAACGGCCGCTGACGGTGATCACCAACAATCTTTCGATCATCAACGGGCTTTCGGGGCAGGGCGGCATCAGCCTGATCGCGCTTGGCGGCGATTTCTCGAAAAAATTCAACGGCTTCTTCGGGGTGATCACAACCGCCACGCTTGCCGACCTGCGCGCCGATATCGCGCTGATCACCAGTTCCTCGATCCATGGCCGCATCGCCTGCCACCAGGACCAGGAGGTGTTGCAGGTCAAGCGGGCGATGATGGCGGTCGCGCAGAAGTCCTATCTGATGGCCGACCACAACAAGTTCGGCCGCACCGCCCTGCACCGGCTGGCGGATCTCGATGCCTTCGCCGGCGTGGTGACCAGCCGCGCGCTGCCCGAAGACCAGGCCGCGGAACTGACCAGCCAGGGCATAGAATTGTATTTCGCAGAGGAAGAGTGAGCGATGGCACGGTTTGACCGGTTCTTTGTCGGAACCAGCTGGAAGATGAACAAGACGCTGTCCGAGGCCGTCGCCTATGCCGATGCGCTGGCCGTCGCAAAGGGCGATGACCGGATCCAGCGCTTCGTCATCCCGCCCTTCACCGCCATCCGCGAGGTCAAGGCGCGGCTTTCGGATGCCGATGTGCTGGTCGGCGCGCAGAACATGCACTGGGACGATCACGGCGCGTGGACCGGCGAGATCTCCCCGGTGATGCTTGCCGATTGCGGCATGGATATCGTCGAGCTCGGCCATTCGGAGCGGCGCGCCAATTTTGGCGAGACCGACGACACCGTCGGCCTGAAGACCGAGGCGGCCGTGCGCCACGGCATGATCCCGCTGATCTGCATCGGCGAGACCGAGGCGGAAAAGGATGCCGGCCGCGCCGACGACGTGCTGCATGCCCAGGTCGAGGCCGCATTGTCGCGACTTGACGACAAGCAGAAGCAGGCCGAGATCATCTTCGCCTACGAGCCGGTCTGGGCGATCGGCGAGCGCGGGCACCCGGCCTCGCCCGAATACGCCGAGGCGCGGCAGGCCAAGATCATCGACACCACCCGGCTTGTGACCGGCCGCGAACTGCCCTGCCTTTACGGCGGCAGCGTCAACCCCGGAAACTGCGCCGAAATGATCGCCTGCGACCATGTCGACGGGCTGTTCATCGGCCGTTCCGCCTGGCATGTCGAGGGCTATCTCGACATTCTGGAGCGGGTCGCGAAGGTCATCTGAACCAATATTCTCTCGAAAGGAAAACACCATGAAGATTGCAGTCGCAGGAGACAGCGCCGGAGCCCCGCTCGCCAAGGTCATCGCCGAGCATCTGGCCGGCCGCGAAGGGTTCACCGTTTCCGAACTCAGCACCCCGCCCAACAATGGCAACGAATATTACGCCAACCTGTCCGATCGGGTCACCGCCGGTATTCTGGACGGCACCTATGACCGGGCAATTCTTTGCTGCGGCACGGGCATCGGCGTCGCGATCTCGGCCAACAAGGTTCCCGGCATCCGCGCCGCCCAGACCCACGACACCTATTCGGCGGAACGCGCGGCGCTCTCCAACAACGCCCAGGTCATCACCATGGGCGCGCGCGTGATCGGAACCGAACTCGCCAAGTCGATCGCCGACGCCTATCTGGCCTGCGAGTTCGACCCCAACGGCCGCTCCGCCGGCAATGTCCAGGCGATCAACGATCTGGACGCGAAGTATAACGCGAAGGGCTGATTTGGCGGAGGCCTCGCCTTCTCACTTGAAGGCGAGGCCGACTGCACAGGCCTTGCGTCTTGCTCCCAATATTCTCTCCCGCTTGCGGGAGAGATACCCCCGACAGGGGGAGTGAGGGTGAAGCAGCGCGTCGGATCGTGAGAGCGTTTGAGAGGAAAGTCTCCCCCCTCACTGTCGCTTTCGCGACATCTCTCCCCTCCGGGGCGAGAGGATTGGGGGCTATGCGACAGCCCTTGTCATGGACTGCAATCTTTGGCTGCGCCGTCTTCGGGTTGCCAAAGCGCGACTACAGCCGCACCCGGTTTACCGTCTGCAGATGCTCTTCCACCGCCGCGATTTCGGCCGCGCGGGTTTCCGCGCTCCAGCCGAGCACATCCCCGGCCACTTCCGCAATCCGCTCGATATCGCTCTTGTGCAGCCGTCCGGTGATCGCGAGCGTGGTGCGGCGCATCACGATATCGGCGAGGTGGGTGACGAATTCGTTGCTGACGATCCAGTCGATCTCGGCCACGGAATAGTCGCTGACCTGCGGCAGGCGCTCCTGATTGCCGAAACTCGCCTCATAGATTGCGATTGCGCGGGCGGTGGTGCCGTAGCGGGTCAGCAGTTCGTCGATCCGTTTTTCCGAAAGCCCGGTTTCGCCGGCCACATCGGCAATCCATGTCCGCCGCGCCGCAGCGTCGGTCGGGAAATCCCGGCCGCCGCCGATCGGGCTGTTCTCGGTGGAGATGCGCCGGTCGCGGCCGAGCCGTTTGAGAACGGTATCGGCGACCTCCTCGGCAAAACCGCGGAACGTCGTCCACTTCCCGCCGATCAGCGGGATGATCGCGAAATGGCGTGCCTCATCGGCCTCCAGAACCGGGGCGGAGTGATCGCGGCTGATGAGGCCCGGAATATCGGCATCGGAGGCCGGCAGCGGTCTTATACCGCTATAGGCGTAGACGATCTGCTCCTCGCCGATTTCGAGGCCCGGCAGCAGCGCCTTGAGGCTGTTGATGAAATAGGCGATCTCGTCATCCTCGCAGCGCACTTCATCGGGATTGTCGGCGGGAATATCGGTGGAACCGGCAAGGGCGAGGCCGAGATATTCGTAGACCAGGCAGATGCGCCCGTCATCGGCCTCGAAATAGATCATCCGGCCTGCAAGCCGCTTTACCAGTTCATCATTGCGCAGCAGCACATGGGAGCCCTTGGTGCCGCCGATCAGCTTTGTCTGAAGGCCAAGCATGGCGTTGACGTGATCGATCCAGGGGCCGGCGGCGTTGACCACCAGGCCGGGTTTGACCGCTAGGGTCTCGCCAGCCTCGGTTTCAAAGACGATCCGGTCGGCATCCGCCGCGCGAATGGTGGTGGCATTAAGCGCCGCCGAGCCGGGATTGGCGGCAAGCCCGTCGCGGATCAATTCCATGACGAGGCGTTCGGGCTGGGTGATGCGGGCATCATAATAGGTGCCGGCGGCGACGATCGTATCCGTCAGCCCCGGCATGTCGGACAGCGCCCGGCGTCTGCCGACCAGCTTGTGGCGCGGCATCACCCGGTGGCGCGCGCCGTAGAAATCATAGAGCCAGAGCCCGATTTTCACGAGGATTGCCCCGCGGCTGCGCGGCGCGCTGGTGGAGCCGAACAGGGTGCGAAGTGCGGCCCATATCCCCTTGGTCCAGGAAAAGATCGGGATCATGGTCGGCAGCGGCTCGACGCAATGGGGCGCGTTGCGCAGCAGCAGGTTGCGCTCCAGCGTCGATTGGGCGACGAGGCCGAATTCGCCGGTCTCGAGATATTTCAGCCCGCCATGGATCAGCCGCGAGGGGGCGGCGCTGGTGCCGGCGCCGAAATCTGCCTTTTCTGTGATCAGGCAGTTGACGCCCTGCAGCGAGAGGTCGCGGAACAGGCCGGCGCCATTGACGCCGGCGCCGATGATGACCACGTCGAAAGCGGTGTCGTCGCTCATTTGGAAGCGCCCTTCACGATCTGGAGATTGACGCCTGCCTTCCGCAGCCGCTCGATTTCGCCCGGATCGAGGCTGTCGGTCACGATCACGATGTCGAAGGTGGTGAGATCGCCGAATACATTGAGGGCGACCTTGCCGAACTTGGTGTGGTCGGCAAGCAGGATGGATTTGCTGGCGGAGGCGACCATGGTCTGCTTGACGCGCGCGACCTGCTGATCCTGGATGAAGGCGGTCGTGCCCTCGATCGCGGAGGCCGAGCAGATCAGGAGATCGGCCCGCAAGGCCTCGATCGCGCGCAGGCAGATATGGTCGATATAGGCATTGTAGGTGCGGTGATACTGGCCGCCGAGGCAGATGAAATCGACCACATCGGCATCGACCAGCGCGTTGGCGACCGCCACGCTGTTGGAGATCACGGTCAGCGGATCGATCTCGTTGAGAAACGGCGCGATTGCGCCGGCGGTGGTGGAGTCGTCGAGAAAGATCACCTGGCCGGGCTCGATATGCGCGAGCGCGGCTTTCGCCAGCGCCTGTTTCTCAGTGGTGGCGACGGTGGCGCGATAGCGGTGGAGGCTTTCATAGATCCCGGAGGGCTGTGCGGTCACCGCGCCATGCAGTTTGCGCAACACGCCCTTGGCGGCGAGCTGGTCGATATGGCGGTGAATGGTCATGCGCGATACGCCGAAATGCTCGACCAGCTTGTCGATGCGCACCTGGCCGTGGGCGATGACGTAGTCCGCGATTTCCTCGCGTCGGCTGTCTGCCGTGGTCATTGTCCGTTCTCCCTGTCGCCGAGCGCTTCGAGCGTTTTCCAGTGTGGCTTGAGCGCTTCCGAGATATCCCGGTAGACGGCGAAGCGGCGATCATAGGTCGCTGCCTTCCGGTCATCCGGCCGGAAGGTCCGGCTGATGGCATCGAGATCGCGGGGGTCGTCGGTCGGGCTGTTATAAAGGCCGACGGCCGCACCCGCGCAAAGGGCGGCCCCCCATGCGGCGGCCTCTTCGGTCGCGGTCACGGTGACCGGGTGAGCGAGAATGTCGGCGAACATCTGCGCAAAGGCGGGATTGCGCGAAATGCCGCCGGTGAGCCGCACCTGCTCATACGGAAACCCGTCTTCCAGCGCGTCGACATGTTCGCGGTGGTTGAAGGCAATGCCCTCCAGCACCGCTTTCAGCATATCGCCGCGATCATGCCAGCCGTGTAGCCCGATGAAGGAGCCGCTGCTTGCGCCCCCGTGCGGCGATCCGAACAGATAGGGGTGGAACAGCACGCTGGAGGGCCGCGCGATCGCGGCCTCGATGTCGCCGGCAAGGGCCTCATGGATCGGCGGCCCGCCGGAAGCGGCCTTCTCGTGCTCGCCCTGGCACAGCGTATCGAGGAACCAGTCGTAATTGGCGGCCGATGCCGGCGAAATCGACATCGCGTTCCACTGGCCGGGTTCGATGGCGTTGCGGCAGAACCAGCGCGGATCGGTGAGCGGCTTTTCCGATACGATCTCGTTGATCGAGTAGGTCCCGGCGACGACGCCCATGACGCCGCTTTTATGCGCGCCGATGCCGAGCGCGGAGGCCGTCACGTCATGCAGGCCGGCGGCCACCGGCGTTCCGGCGACAAGGCTGGTCGCCCGCGCCGCCTTATCGCTGACATGGCCGATGATTGCGGCGGAATGGGCGCTCGGCGCAAGCCTGTCGTAAATCCGCTCCAGCCCGTAGAGTTCGGCCGCTGCACTGGAATAATCCTGGGTGTTCACGTCGGTGAACGAGGTGCTGGCCTCGGTGCGGTCGGTGCCGACATGGCCGGTCAGGCAGAAGGTCAGCCAGTCCTTGCAGCCGAGCACCGCGCCGATCCGGGCGTAACGCTCCGGCGCGTGGCGTGCGAGCCAGGCAAGCAGCGCCGATGGGGCGGAGAGATGCGGCCTCTGTCCGGTCAGCGCCAGCGCCTTGTCGGCAGTGCCGTTCTTCTCCCAGTCAGCGATGATGTCGCCGGCGCGGCTGTCGAGCGAGAGAATGCCGGGGCCGAGCGGCTGGTTGTCCTCGCCGAGCAGATAAAGCCCGTCGCCATGGGCGGTTGCGGCAATGGCGGCGATATCGGAAGCAGGGCGGCCGCTGAGCGCAATGGCCTCGGCAATCGCTTCGGCGGTGGCGCGCCAGAGCCCGTCCATGTCGCGCTCGACAAAGCGCGGCGCGGGTATCGACTGCGGCACGCGGCGTCTTGCGACGGACAGCACTGTGCCATCCGTGTCGAACAGCACCGCCTTGGTGACGGTCAGACCGTTATCAATTCCTAGAAGGCTCGGCATGTCGCGCTCCGATGACCGTATCGGTCAAAATTAACGGAATAATTTGATAAGTTAATATCAAAGCACGTTACATCGAGTCAATTATATCATTTCATGTGTTTGTCGTGCTTGCGCGGAGCGACGACCACGTTGATGCCCTTGGCATGCATCCGTTTGATATGGGCCGGCGGCGTTGCGTCATCGACGATGACGACGTCGAAATCCGTCAGCGCGGCAAGGCTGTGGAGCGCGCGGCGCTCGAACTTGGTGTGGTCGGCGAGCAAAATGCGCTTCGAGGCGGCGTCCAGCATCGCGCGCTTGGCGTCGATCATTTCGGAGGACTGGTGAAACACCATGTCGTCGGTGATCGCCGCCATCGACAGAAACACGGTATCGGCGCGCAGATTGGCGATTTCATTGGTGGTCATGCGGCCGAGAAACGCGTTGCACCAGTTGCGGAACTCGCCGCCAAGCGCCAGCAGCGTGATGTCGCGCAGGCCGCGCAATTCGTTCATCATGGTCAGCGAGTTGGTGATCACCGTCAGCGGCGCATGGTCCTGCAGATGCGGCACCATGTGGAGAACCGTGGTGGAATCATCCACGAAGATCGCCTGGCCGGGCTCGATGAAGCCTGCGGCGGCGGCGGCGATCGCGGTCTTTTCCGGCGACTGGCGGCTGGAGCGGTAGACGTCGCTCGCCTCGATCAGGCTTGTCGGCGCGGCCGACACCGTGCCGCGCGTCTTTCGCAACAGGCCGCGGCTGACCAGGTCGTCGAGGTCGCGATGGGCCGTCATCAGGCTGATGCCGAAACGCTCGGTCAGGTCCTCGATCCGCATCGGCCCTTCCAGCATCACGGTTTCGGTGATCAGCTGGCGGCGGGCGAGTTGGCGGGCCTGTCTGGAATCGGAGGGCATCTCCTCCGACATCAGATGGTCCATGGCGTCGTTGCTCTGACTCGTCATTCCCGTTCCTGTCGGCGGCATTGGTCTCGCGGCTGAAGGATGTTGTTATAGGCGGCTCTTGCCTGCAGGTGAATGCCTTTCGCAGGCGGTAAGCGCGGAACCGTCGCGCTGGCTGAAGGGCGGTTTGCAAACGCCCCTCAGAGTATTGAAAAAGCCTGCCCCACACGCTTCCGTCACCCTCGGGACAAGCCCGAGGATGACGCCCGGAAAGGGGGTTGGCTTTGTAACCAAATTGGGGGGACGCCCCGAGAGCGTCCCTCCCGTCGCTACACTTTACTGTGCCAGAACGAACGGGCCGGTATAGTCGGCGACATTGTCCTTGGTGATCAGCAGGCAATCGAAGAGCTGCTTTTCGGCGTCGACGCCGGTGCTGCCGGTCCTGATGAAGGAGTCCGCCTGCTGGACGGCTTCCTTGGAGAAGATCGCGACCGGCTGGAGCACGGTGTATTCCAGTTCGCCGGCCTTGATCGCGTCAACGGCATCCGGAGAACCGTCGAACCCGCCGACCTTGATGTCTTCCAGACGGCCGGCTTCCTTCAGCGCCGCGATCGCGCCGAGCGCCATTTCATCATTGCCGCTGATCACGCCGATGATGTCGGGATGGGCCTGAAGCAGGCTCTGCATCTTGTTGTAGCCCTGGGTGCGGTCCCAGTTGGCGACATCCTGACCGACCTTGACCAGATCCGGATACTGGCTCAGCACGGTTTCATAACCGTTGGAGCGGGTCTGGGCATTGTTGTCCGACGGCGCGCCGAACAGTTCGACATAATTGCCGCTGTCGCCGACATCTTCCACCCACTGCATGGCGCCGAGCGCCGCGCCCTGGGCATTGTTGGAGACGAGCTGCGACTTGGCGAGGCCTTCCTGGTTGATTTCGGCGTTCACGAGGAACACCGGAATACCGGCATTGACGGCCTTGCGCACCGCGCCGACCGAGCCGTCGGCATTGGCCGGATCGAGGATGATCGCGACGGCCTTGTTGGTGATGGCGGTGTCGATCAGGTTGCTTTCGGTGTTGGTGTCGCCCTTGTGGGCGGCAACCGTCGCCGAATAACCGAGGCTCTCGGCTTCCGCCTTGGCCACTTCGCCTTCCGTGTACCAGTAGGGGTTCGACGGATCGTTGACGATGATCGAGATCAGGCCGTCGGCCATCGCCGCGCCCGCGCCGAGCGGAACCGCGATGATGGCAGCCGCCATGGACATCAGAAACTGTCTCTTGTTGAACATGGTATTCTCTCTCCCTTGGTTGAATAGCTCAATGCTTCTCATTGGCCGTTATCCGGCCGGTTTTCCGCGCTCTATCAAGCCGTTTTGGTCTTGGCCCCCGCGGCGGAAGGGGTATTGGTCGAGGCGTCGCCATCGGCCGGCTTTGCGGCCCGGCGGCGGCCGTACTGGATGCTGTTCAGCAGCACCGCGAGAATGATGACCGCGCCGGTGAACACGGTCTGCCAGTAGGACGACACGCCGATGATCACGAGACCGTCGGACAAAAAGCCGATGACGAAGGCGCCCAGCAGCGTGCCGCGGACATTGCCGCGCCCGCCGGTCAGCGCCGCGCCGCCGATCACCACGGCGGCGATCGCGGTCAGCTCATAGGTGGTGCCGGCGGTCGGGCCGGCCGAGGTCAGCTGCGAGGACAGAACGAGGCCGGCAATCGCGGCGCAGATGCCGGAAAGCACATAGACCGACACCGTCACCCGCTTGACCGGCACGCCCGAAAGCTCGGCCGCGCGGGCATTGCCGCCGGTGGAATAGACCCAGCGGCCGAAGGCAGTGCGGGTCAGAAGGATGCTGCAGATGATGGCGACGACGGCCAGCACCAGCACGCCGATCGGCACGTTGAACAGGCGGTTGAAGCCGAGCCAGTCGAAGCCGGTATTGCCAAGCTCCGGCTTGCCGCCGAGATTGTTGTAGGTCAGGCCGTTGGTCATCAACAGCGCGGCACCACGCGCGACATAGAGCAAGCCAAGCGTCGCCACGAAGGCGGGCACCTTGAAGAAGGCGATCAGCACGCCGTTGATGGTGCCGATCAGCGCGCCCACCAGGCAGGTCAGGATCACCACCACCCAGACCGGCGGGAACAACACGACGCCGAACATGTCCAACTGAACGCCCTGCATCAGGAAGCCGGCGATGCAGCCCGCAAGCCCGAGCGTCGAGCCGACCGAAAGGTCGATCCCGCCCGTCAGGATCACCAGCAGCATGCCGATCGCCAAGAGGCCGAAAATCGCCACATGCGAGGACATGATCAGGAAGTTGTTGGTGGAAAGGTAAACCGGCGACAGCAGCGAGAACACGACGATGATCGCGATCAGCGCGAAGAACGCCCGGCCTTCCAGCAGAATGCGCCCGAGGCTGAAGCCGCCGTGCCGGCCGGAGCTGGAGGATTTTTGAACTTGACGTGTGTCGGTCATTATTATGCTCCGAAATTTAATGCTGAAATCACGCGGCCACGGCTTCGCCGGATGCGGCCATGATTTCCTCTTTTGATACCGACGGGTCGAACTCGGCGACGATCTGCCCGCGCGCCATGACGATGATGCGATGGGCGACGCTGAAGCATTCGCCGACTTCCGAAGTGGAATAGATCACCGCAAGGCCGCGCGCGGCGCGTTCGCCGAGGAGCCTGAACACCTCCGCCTTGGCGCCGATATCGATGCCGCGCGAGGGCTCGTCCAGCAGCATCACGCCCGGATGGGTGGCGAGCATCTTGCCGATCACGACCTTCTGCTGGTTGCCGCCCGAAAGCGAGCCGATCGGCGCGCCGCCGCCATCGGTCTTGATATGCACGTCATCAATCGCGCCCTCGACGATCCCGCGCTCGGCCTTGCGGGAGGTGAAGACCCGGCGGGTGAAGGTCGGGATCGAGGCGAGCGAGAGATTGCGGCCGACCGTCATGGTCTGCACCAGCCCGTCGCGCTGCCGGTCTTCCGGCACCAGCACCAGCCCGGCCTCGATCCGCTGGGCAATGCTGAGGCCGGATACGTCCTCGCCGTTGAGCAGGATCTGGCCGCCGACGCTGCGGCTGCGCCCGGCAATGCATTCCAGCATTTCGGTGCGCCCGGCGCCCATCAGGCCGTAGATGCAGACAATCTCGCCGGCCCGCACGTCGAGCGACAGATGATCGACGGCCAGCCGGCCGGTGCCCGAGGCGTCCTCGACGCAGAGATCGCGCAGCGACAGTTTGATGTCGCCGAACTCATAGCCGGTCGGCGGCGAGCCGAGGTCGAAATTGTCGCCGACCATGTTGCGCACGATCCATTCGAGATCGATATCCTTGCGCTCGCCAAAGGCGGTCATGGTGCCGTCGCGCAGAACCACCGCATGGTCGGTGATTTGCAGCGCTTCTTCCAGATGATGCGAAATGTAGACGATCGAGACGCCCCGGCTTTTCAGGTCCGCGATCACTTTGAACAGCACCTCGACCTCCGAGGCGCTGAGCGCCGAGGTCGGTTCGTCCATGATCAGGATGCGGGAATTGACGGAGAGCGCGCGGGCGATCTCGACGATCTGCTGCTGGCCGAGGCGCAAATCCTCCACCGGCGTCAGCGGATCGATGTCCTCCTCCAGCTCCTCCATCAGGATGCGGGTCTGGCGCTCTTCCTCGGCGAAATCGACGCCTTTCGCGGTGCGGATCTCGCGGCCCATGAAGATATTGTCGCGCACATTCATATTGGGCGCGAGGCTGAGTTCCTGATGGATGATCGAGATGCCCTGCGACGTCGCATCGGCGGCCGAGCTGAAGGTCACCGGCGCGCCGTCGAGAATGATCTCGCCGGAGGTGGGACGCACGATGCCGGAAAGCACCTTCATCAGCGTCGACTTGCCGGCGCCATTCTCGCCAAAAAGCGTGGTGACGCTGCCGTAATGCACGTCGAAATTGACGCCCTTCAGCGCGTGGATATTGCCGTAGGACTTGGCGATGTTGCGGGCGGCGAGGACAACCTCGTCCCTGCTGCGGGGGTTTTCGGCGGTCCTGGTCATTTCACGCTCATCTCCACCGGCGTGACCAGCCAGTTCTTCGGATTGATCAGCTTGAAGACGCCGGTGACGGTGATCGTCTTGCCGGAAAGGTTCGCGGTGTCGATATCGGCGAGCACTTCCTTCTTCATCTCGTTATTCAGCGCGGAACCGGCATCCTGATATTCGATCTGGTTCTTGAACTGGCCAAACGCGATCGTGCCGGTGGCATCGCGCAGATCGGTGCCGTTGATCGCCGGGCCGGTCTGGACGCGGATGGTGATCTCCTCCGGCACGCCGTCCGCGGCAACGGGGTAGATGCCGCCCTTGGCCTCGCCCGCAACGCCGGTGAAGCTGACCGGCATGACAGCGCCGATCCCGGCCTTGACGCCGTATTTCTCGATCGCCGCATCCTTGTCGGCGGCGATGTCGCTCGCAAGCGTTGCCGCATCGACGGCCCGGTCCTCGACGCTTTTCTGGACAATGGGGAAGTTCTCGGCGCCGAAGGCCTCCGGCGAGAAACCGTCTTCCGTCACATGCTCGGCGGTGCCGATGCGCACGACTTTGGTGTCGAAGGCCATCGCGGCAATAACGACCACGATCGTGAGCGTGCCGATGATCATCGGCAGTTTCGAGCCGCGCGGACGGGCGGAATGACCGGAAGAAGGGTTTGTGGCTTGTGCACTCATCAGGAGGTGACCTTCAGACGCTGGAATTTTGAACATGAAAGCGTGCCGCCGGCCCCGTGGGCAGCAGGCGACGCCGGAAGGCGGACACGGCAGATTGATGGCAGTGTTGGCATCAGGTCGCTCCTCCCTTGCGGCCTCCTTGATGGCGCGCCTCCGCAACGTCCTCTCGCTGCTTTGGAACGGCCGGCTGAACCGGCGGCCACGGATAACAGTTCGTGTTATCGCTATGTTATCTATTCGGCAAACTATGTTATAATTAAACTTGGCTGTCAATCGCCGGGATCAAAATCCGGTCGTCGGGCATTTGATCGCCGCCGGATTCCGGCCTTTCCTGAAACGCTATTCCCTAGGGCTTTAGCGATTAAAGGGCGTTTATGCGGCGTGCCGCCTCATGCGTGACCATGTTGGCTTCATTGACAGAATACGGTTCTGATGAAATAAATTGCCATAAATATAAAAAATTACAAAAAGGGAGAGAGCATGGCGCGAGCGGGTCGACGGCGCGATTTTGACGAGAGCATGGCGCTGCGCGCCGCGTGGCTTCATTACGGCGGCGGGCTGACGCAGGCCGAAGTTGCCGCGCGTCTGGATATCTCCACCGTCAAGGCCCACCGGTTGATCGCCTGGGCCAATCAGAGCGGCGCGGTGAAGGTATCGATCGATGGCGATGTCGCCGAATGCGTCGCGCTCGAAACCCGGCTTGCCGAAGAATTCGGCCTCACCCATTGCGAGGTCGTGCCCGATCTCGGCGAACGCGGCATGCCGCTCCGAGCGCTCGGCATTGCCGGCGCGCGCTTCATCCGCCAGGAAATCGAATCCGAGCGCTCCGACGTGATCGGCGTCGGCCATGGCCGGACGCTGGCGAGCGCGGTTGACGCGCTGCCGCGCATCGCGGCCAATGGCGTGCGCTTCGTGTCGTTGATGGGCGGGCTGACCCGCAACTACGCCGCCAATCCGCATGACGTGATCCACCGGCTTGCCGAAAAGACCGGCGCCTCGGCCTATGTGATGCCGATCCCGTTCTTCGCCAACACGGCCGCCGACCGCGAGGTGTTTCTCGCCCAGCGCGGCGTGTCGCAGGTGATCGATCTGGCCGCCCGCTCCGATATGATGCTGGTCGGCATCGGCACGGCCAATCCCGGCGCGCAGCTTGTCGCGTCCCACATGATCGACGTCGCCGAGATCGGCGAGGTGCAGGAGCGCGGCGGCGCGGGCGAGGTGCTCGGTCACTTCTTCGATCGTGACGGTCAGCTTGTCGAGACCTCGCTTTCGGCGCGCACCGTGTCGCTTGATATCAGGGCGCTGGGCAAGCGCCGGATCGTCGCGATCGCGGGCGGTGAGGAGAAGCTCAATGCCATGGCCGCGGTGCTGCGCAGCGGCACGATCAGCGGCCTGATCACCGACGAGGCGACCGCCGCCGCGCTTGCGGATGGCAGGACCGGGTAGGGAGGCAGTGGATATGGCCAGTCACAATGGACGCGGCGACATTCTGATCGGCATCGATGCCGGCACCTCGGTCATCAAGGCCGTCGCCTTCGACCTTGGCGGCAGGCAGGTCGCCGAGGCTGCGGTGAAAAACCGCTACCGGACCGGCGACGATGGCTCGGCGACCCAGTCGATGGAAGAAACCTGGGATGACTGCGCGGAAGCGCTCCGGCATCTCGGCGACAAGGTCGAGGGGCTGGCCGCGCGCACGGCGGCGATTGCCGTGACGGGGCAGGGCGACGGCACCTGGCTTGCCGATGGCGACCACAGGCCGGTCGGCGATGCCTGGCTGTGGCTCGATGCCCGCGCAGCCCCCACGGTCGACCGCCTGGAGAAGGAAGCCGGCGCGCGCGCGCGTTTCGAGGCGACAGGCACCGGGCTTAACACCTGCCAGCAGGGCGCGCAGATGGCGCATATGGCGGCGACGCGGCCGGAGCTTCTGGCCAATGCCGCCGTGGCGCTGCATTGCAAGGACTGGCTCTATCTCAACCTCACCGGCGCGCGGGCGACCGACCCCTCCGAGGCGAGCTTCACCTTCGGCAATTTCCGCAACCGCGCCTATGACGATGCCGTCATCGAGACACTTGGCCTGACGGACTTCCGGCATCTTCTGCCGGAGATCGTCGATGGCACCAAGACCACGCATCCGCTGAGCCCGGACGCGGCACGGCAGACCGGTCTTCTGGCGGGAACGCCGGTCAGCCTCGGCTTTGTCGACATGGTGATGACCGCGCTTGGCGCCGGCGTCTATACCGGCGACGCGGGCACGGCCTGTTCCACCATCGGTTCGACCGGCGTGCATATGCGCGCCGTCCACGCATCAGAGGTCCGGCTCAACGACGACAATACCGGCTATGTCATCGCGCTGCCGGTCCCGGACATGGTCACCCAGGTCCAGACCAATATGGCGGCGACGCTGAACATTGACTGGGTGCTGGAGGTGGGCCGTGGCCTGCTGGCCGATATGGGCGTCGAGGTCTCCCACCGCGATCTGGTTGCGAAGATCGACGACTGGCTTTCGCGGGCAAGGCCGGGATCGCTGCTCTACCACCCCTATATTTCCGAGGCCGGCGAGCGCGGTCCGTTCATCAATGCCGATGCACGGGCGGGGTTCATCGGCCTTTCCGCCGGCCATCGCTATCCCGATGTCGTTCGCGCGGTGGTCGAAGGCCTCGCGATGGCGGCGCGTGATTGCTACGCCGAAATGGGCGACATGCCGGGCGAGTTGCGCCTGACCGGCGGGGCTGCGCGGTCTCGCGGCCTGCGCGGCGTGTTGTCGGCAACGATCGGCGCGCCGGTCAGGGTTTCCGCGCGCGAGGAAGCCGGCGCTGCGGGCGCAGCGATGATGGCGGCGGTCGCGATCGGCGTCTATCCCGATATGGAGCGCTGCATCGGCGAATGGGTGACGCCGCTTCTGGGCGAGGCCGAGCGCCCCGACCCGGCGCTGAGCGCACTCTATCAGCGGCGCTATCCGACCTATGCCGCCGCGCGCCGCGCGCTGGAACCGATCTGGAATGCAATGGCGAAGGATCGCCGCGCCGAACGTGATGGCGCGGCCGAGCCCGCCGTCGATGAAAGGACTACGAAATGAGGGAAGCCGGGATGATCGATCTGTTTGTGATTGGCGGCGGGATCAACGGCGCGGGCATTGCCCGCGATGCCGCAGGCCGGGGCCTTTCCGTGGTGCTCTGCGAAAAGGACGATCTCGCCGAGGGCACCTCGTCGCGTTCCGGCAAGCTGGTCCATGGCGGCTTGCGCTATCTCGAATATTACGAGTTCCGGCTGGTGCGCGAGGCGCTGATCGAGCGCGAGGTGCTGATGAACAACGCGCCGCACATCATCTGGCCGTTGCGCTTCGTGCTGCCGCATTCGCCGGACGATCGGCCGGCCTGGCTGGTGCGGCTCGGACTGTTTCTCTATGACCATCTCGGCGGCCGCAAGAAACTGCCCGGCACCCGCGTGCTCGACCTGAAGCGCGACCCTGTCGGCGCGCCGCTGCTCGACAAGTACACGCGCGGTTTCGAGTATTCCGACTGTTGGGTGGATGACGCCCGCCTCGTGGTGCTGAATGCGGTTGATGCCGCCCGCAAGGGCGCCACCGTGCTGACCCGCACGCCCTGTCTTTCGGCGCGGCGCGAGGATGGCGGCTGGACCATCGAGACCAAGGACATGATGACCGGCGAGGCGAAGACCTTCCGGGCGAAAGTCCTGGTCAACGCGGCAGGCCCCTGGGTGAACGATGTCGTGCGCCGCGTTGCCGGTTCCAACTCAAGCCGCAATGTCCGCCTGGTCAAGGGCAGCCATATCATCACCGAGAAATTTTGGGAGGGGCCGCACAGCTACCTCGTCCAGAACCACGACAAGCGGGTGATCTTCATCAATGCCTATGAGGGCAACAAGGCGCTGATCGGCACCACCGACATCGCCTATGAGGGGCGCGCCGAGGATGTCGAGGCCGACGAGGGCGAAATCCAGTACCTGCTCGATGTGGTCAACCGCTACTTCAAGCAGAAACTTCGGCGCGATGACGTCGAGGAAACCTTCTCCGGCGTCCGCCCGCTGTTCGATGACGGCCAGGGCAACCCTTCCGCCGTGACCCGCGATTATGTCTTCGATCTCGACGAGACCGGCGGCGTGCCGATACTCAATGTCTTCGGCGGCAAGATCACCACCTTCCGCGAGCTTGCCGAGCGCGGCATGCACAAATTGCAGAAATTCTTCCCCGGCATGGGCAGCGACTGGACCGACAGCGCGCCGCTGCCCGGCGGCGACATGGAAAACGCCGATTACGAGACCTTCCACAACCGGATGAAGACCGACTATCCATGGATGCCGGCCGCACTGCGCCGCCATTACGGCCGGCTCTATGGCACGGCGATTGCCGATATCGTCGGGTCGGCGGACAGCCTTGAGGGACTGGGCCGTCATTTCGGCGGCGATCTCTACGAGGCCGAGGCGCGTTACCTTGTCGAACATGAATGGGCCCGCACCGCCGAGGATGTGCTGTGGCGGCGGACAAAGCACCGCCTGCATCTGAGCGATGCCGAGCAGGCCGCCTTCACCGCCTGGTTCGATGCCGAACTGAAGTGAATTCCAACGAAAGGCCGGAGCGATGCCGCTGACGCTTTCCCTGAACACCAATCCGCTCGTCAACCGCTTCGCCGACCCGGTGGACCTGATCGAGACCACGGCGCGCGACCTGAAGTTGCGCGACCTTCAGCTCACCCATGAATTCATCAATCCGTCCTGGCCGGCCCCCGTCATCCGCCGGCTGACGCGGGCGATGGACGGCGCGCTCCAGCGCACCGGCGTCCGGGTCACATCCGGCATGACGGGCCCCTATGGCCGGCTCAACCATTTCGGCCATCCCGACCGCGACGTGCGGCGCTATTATGTCGACTGGTTCAAGACCTTCGCCGACATTATCGGCGATCTCGGCGGCGCTTCGATCGGCACCCAGTTCGCGATTCTTACCTATGCCGATTACGACGATCCGAAGCGCCGCGAGGAACTGATCACGATTGCCATAGACTGCTGGGCCGAAGTGGCCGAGCATGCGAAGGCCGCCGGTCTTTCCTATGTGTTCTGGGAGCCGATGTCGGTCGGCCGCGAATTCGGCCACACGATTGCAGACTGTATGGCGCTGCAGGATCGCCTCGCGGCCGCCGACATGGCGGTGCCGATGTGGATGATGGCCGATATCGATCATGGCGACGTCACATCCGACAATCCCGACGACTACGATCCCTATGCCTGGGCGCGGGCGGTGCCGAAGGTCTCGCCGATCATCCACATCAAGCAGAGCCTGATGGACAAGGGCGGCCATCGCCCGTTCACCGCCGCGTTCAACGCCAAGGGCCGGATCCAGCCGGAGCCGCTGCTTGCCGCCTTCGCCGAGGGCGGCGCGCGCGACAACGAAATCTGCCTCGAGCTCAGCTTCAAGGAGCGCGAGCCCAATGACCGCGAGGTGATCCCGCAGATCGCCGAAAGCATCGCCTTCTGGGCGCCCCATATCGATACCGGTGCCGGTGATCTGAAAATCTGAAGATCGCGGTTTCGGCAAGCCCCTGGCATTCCGGCGCCCTGGCGGAGCGTTGCGCCAGTTTGTCGCAATTGAGGGCATGCCGGTTTGGCCGAGGGCCCCTTTGATATTCTACGCCAATTCCGGCGGCGTTCTGATGAACGTCAAAATCCCCGTGAACCCGCGACGGCGAGATTAATAATTCAAATTTAAAATATATACGCGGCATTCTTGTAATTTCGTGGCGTCGATTATATCGTTTCTCCATCAAGCATCAAAAGGCAGATTTTAAACTGTTCCCGCCTTTGCCAACGCCGCCGTCCGGCGGGAAAATTTTAAATTTGGAGGAAACCATGAGCGCTAAAGTCGTACCCGTCGTCACCCGCAGCAGCGAGCTTGGCGAACAGACCCTGCAATCGGGCGAATGCGTCCGCAAGTCCGGGGTCAGCCCGCAGCACACGCCCGCCACCAAGATCTGGTTCGGCCGGGTCAGCAACGAGCCGGGCCATCGTTCGCCGCCGCATCATCACGAGGAAGCCGAGACCGGCGGCTATGTGCTCTCCGGCCACGGCCGCATCTATTTCGGCGAGGACTACAAGGAATATACCGACATGTATCCGGGCGATTTTGTGTTCGTTCCGCCGTTCATGCCGCATGTCGAGGTCAATATGAGCACCACGGAAGAACTGGTCTGGCTCACCTGCCGCACGCCCGACAATCTGGTCACCAACCTGCCGGATGTTCCCGACGAGCAGCTTGAAGGCTATCGTCGCGCCTGAACAAAACGGAGCAGAGCATGAAACTGGTACGATACGGTGAAAAGGGCACCGAAAAGCCCGGCGTCCTCGATGCAGACGGTGCGATCCGCGATCTTTCGGGCGTGATCGGGGATATCTCCTCCGAAACGCTGTCGCCGGAGCTGCTTGTCCGGCTTTCCGGCCTCGATCCCGAAATCCTGCCGCTTGTCGACGGTAGTCCGCGCTACGGCGCGCCGGTCGGAAAGATCGGCAAGTTCATCTGCGTCGGCCTCAATTATGCCGATCACGCTGCCGAAACCGGCAAGGCGCCGCCGCCCGAGCCGGTGCTGTTTGCCAAGGCGACCACGGCGGTCTGCGGCCCGAATGACGATGTCGAAATCCCGCGCGGCTCGACCCGCACCGACTGGGAGGTTGAACTCGGCATCGTCATCGGCAGCCGTGCGAAATATGTCTCCGAGGAAGACGCGCTTTCCCATGTGGCCGGCTACGTCCTCGTCAATGATGTCTCCGAACGGGAATTCCAGTCGGAGCGCGCCGGCCAGTGGATCAAGGGCAAGAGCCATGACACGTTCGGCCCGACCGGCCCGTGGCTGGTGACGCCCGAGGAATTCGAGGATATTCAGAATATCGATCTCTGGCTCGATGTCGACGGCGAGCGCCGCCAGACCGGCAACACCCGCACCATGATCTTCTCGGTCAAGCACCTCGTCAGCTACATTTCGCAGTTCATGACGCTGGAGCCCGGCGATGTCATCTCCACCGGCACGCCCCCCGGCGTCGGCCTCGGCATGAAGCCGCCGACCTTCCTGAAGGAAGGCCAGGTCGTTACGCTTGGCGCTGCCGGGCTGGGCGAACAGCGTCAGAAAATGGTGCAGGCATGAGCATGGCAAAGGCAAAGGCGGCGCTGAACGATCTCTCCGGCAAGACCGCGATCGTCACCGGCGCGGGCCGCGGGCAGGGGGCTGTCGAAGCGGCCCTTCTCGCCGAGGCCGGCGCGCGGGTGATGCTGTGCGACGT
>NZ_DEPM01000295.1:3531-3927 GCF_002358775.1 Martelella sp. UBA3392 | reverse complement strand
TTGATGAGAACGAGACGCGTGCCATTGGCGGCCGCCAGCCGCATCAGCGTATCCGGCACGGCCCCCGACAGGAGAACGACCGTGCGGACCCTGTATTCAAGCAGCTTTGCAACGGCATTTTCCATGTCGTTCTGCTGACCCGCCAGATTGAGCAGCATGCACTGCAGCCCGTTTGCGTAGAGCGCCGCCGTCAGCGCATCGACCTGGGCGGAAATATAGGGATTGGAGAGGTTCGCGCCGACAAGGCCGACGAGATCCGAGCGTTCCTTGTGCAACGTGCGGGCAAGGAGGTTGACGCGGTAGCCAAGCTCCTCCGCCGCCTGCATCACCCGGGCGCGGGTCTTGGGCGCAACGCTCGCGCCTTCGGTGAATGTGCGCGAGACGGCGGAGCGGGAA
>NZ_DEPM01000295.1:0-3227 GCF_002358775.1 Martelella sp. UBA3392 | reverse complement strand
GCGCGAGACGGCGGAGCGGGAAACGCCGGCGAGACGGGCGACATCGCCCGCGGAGATGAATTTTTCGGCCATGCTTCACCTATATCGCATTTCCCGCGCCAAGCAGGTTGCTTTGCCTGACCTCTTCGGCAAGGACGAGCATCGGCGGCAGCGGGTAGGTTTCGTCAAGCCCGCGCAACTGTCTCAAATGCGAAAGAGCGCTCTCGAAACTGGCGAACCGGTCGCGGGCGAATGTGGAAAGCCACAGCGCGATCAGCGCGACCGAACGCGAGCGTCCGCCCCGGCAATGGACCAGAATACTGCCCTTGCGATGGCTTGGATAATGCGGTTTCGAGGGGACATAGCCGCGCATCAGCCCTTCGATCGTGAACACCCCTGCCGCCAGAAGATGCGGATCGTTGCCGTCGCCGTCGATCATCCCGATCTGGTAGCGGCGGATATGGGTGCCGTCCGGGAGCAACAGCGGACCGGGAAACATGTTGATCGAGACGTTGAGGGTTTCCGTGATCCCGGCGTCGAGAAGGCCATCGGGGTCTTCGGCGGCCGCAAGATTGCCGAGAAACAGCGTCTTTGCGTGCGGTCCGACGCCGTCGATGACCGGAAACAGAAGCGGCCGATCATCCTCGCGCGCTTCATTTTCAGGCACGTGGTCGGGAACGCCGAGGCGCTTTTCTGTCATCGTCAAATCTCCGTCTCGCGTTCCAGTCTTAGGCGTTCGCCGAGGCCACGCGCAAGTTCCGGGGCAGTGGTCATGTCGACAAAGGCGGGCAGAACCTGCCGCGACCCGCAATGATCGGCAAGCGCGAGGACATCGTCCTTGCGCGGATGGACGTTCCAGGGAAGCCAGACGGCCTCGTTGCGCTCTATGAGTGTACGCGCCGGGGTGCCGCTCGGGACGTGGCTTGAAAATATCAGGCGAAAATCCCTCCTTTGCAGAAGTGCAGCCGCAAGACCGGCCTCCGCGTTGGATTCCGTCGCGACGATCACCTGGTCAGGCGCTGCGCTTTCGACGTCGACGACGGGGAACGCCCTGCCGGTCGCGGCCTCGACTTCCCTGCCGATGGCCGCGCTGACATGGACGTCATGTCCGCGCGATGCCATTGCGAGCACCATATCGGTTCCCCGTCCGGCACCCGGACAGCAGAGCACCGCGCCGCCTTCGGCATAGTCGGAAATGGCCGTGATCTGGTCATCGAGATCCTGCGCGCGGTCGCCATAGGATGCGTCAACCAGAAGGGTCGCCGCCGGCGGGGGATGATCGAACGTCATGCCGCGCGATTCAAGGCTGATGTCGCCGGTGTAGACGAAACCGCCCGCTGCCGTCTCCATATGAAACCAGACCCCGCCGGGCGCATGACCGCACCGTCCGGTGGTCAGCCTAAGCCCGCAGGCCTCGAAGGAACCCTGTTCCGGAATGACCCGTGCTGCGTCCGCAGGCAGACGGCCCTGAAGGAAATCGAGTGTCCGGCCGGTTGCGAAGACGGCAGGATTGCCGACCGCATCGAGGCGTTCGATCGAGCCGGCATGGTCGGAATGCGCATGGCTGAGGAAAATCGCATCGACGGCGCCGATCGCCTCAATATCGGGGTGCTCGTCCTTGTCGAGGCCGTCTCCGAAATCAAAGAGCACGCGCTTGCCCGCCGCCTCGACGAGGAAGATGGCGGCGCTCTTGCGGTTCAGTCCGCTGATCACGGTCAGTCGTGCCACGGCAGCACTCCCTGCGGAAGCCTTCTTGCGAAGGTGAGGCTGAAGAGCATCAGCGCGAGGATGACGATGACCATCAGGCAACCAACGGCGGCGGCCAGCGTCGATGACCCGGCCTCCTCCAGGAAAATGATCATCGGGCCGATGGTCTGCGCGCGCGACGAGACCAGGAGCACGGAGGTCTGGATCTCGTTGATGGCGGTCATGAACACCAGAATGGCGGAGGCCGCGGCGGCGGGCGCCAGGACCGGCAGGATGATATCCTTGAGCCTGCGGAAGATACCCGCGCCAACCACCTGCGCAGCCTCGTCGAGCGACCGCTCGATCTGCGCGAACCCGCCAAGGATCGGCTGCAGCGCCAGCGCCAGGAAATTCGAGAGGTAGGCCGCAAGAATGACCCAGATCGTTCCGTAGAGGCTTGTGCCCAGGACGGGCAGAGGCTTGAGGAAGAACAGGATCATCGCCACGCCGATGATGATGCCGGGCAGCGCGTAGGCAAGCTGGGAGGAAAGGTAGAGCAAGCGCGGGGTGACGCCTTTTCGCCAGCTCAGGAAATAGCCGAGCGCGACCGAGGCCGGGATCAGGATGGCCACCGCAAGACCCGTCAGCCAGAGGCTTGTGAAGAAGGCCGCGCGAATGCCCTCGTGATGGAAGATCGCGTTGGAGAAATTCTCGAAGGTCAGCGTCTCCAACGTGAGCGGCTGCCCGTATCCGCGCACCAGAGCGGAAGCGGCCAGCGCCGAAAGCGGCAACGCCAGCGCAAACAGGAGATAACCCCACGCCAGGGTGGTGACGGGAAGGCGGAATCTGGACAGGGGAAATTTGAACGGTCTGGACGCGCCATCGACGCGCTGGTCGCCCATGCGGCTCAGAAGGCCGGCGATGGCCATGCCAAGGATGGTCAGAACCGCCAGAAGCAGCGCCAGAAGCGCCATGTCGTTCAGCGCCGAGGGTCCATAGGCGTTGAGCTGCCGGTAGATCAGCGTGATCAGCGTGGGCACGCGGGCCGGAATGCCGAGCATGGCCTGGATACCGAAATTGCCGATCGACGACACGAAGGCCAGAGCCGCGCCTGCGAAAATGCCGCCACGGATCAAGGGCAGGATCACGCCGATTGTCGCGCTCAGCGGCGTGGCGCCGACTGCGCGGGCCGCTTCCACCAGATCGGCGGGAACGCGACGCAGATTGGCGCGCACGGCCAGAAACACCAGAGGCGCGTTATAAAGGCCGAGCAGAAGAACGATCCCGCTCGCGGAATAAAGCGGATGCCGCATGCCGGGTTGAAGGGTAATGCCCAGAAGGCTCATGACCGGGCTTGCCGGCGAGAACGCCTGGATCCAGGCGAGCGCGATGACCTGCGGCGGGATCATCAGCGGCAGAACGAATCCGAACACCCATGCAGTTCGCCCGCGCATATCGCTTGCGCCGACAAGAAGTGCGGCGATCGTTCCCGCGACCGTCGCAAGGGCTGTGGCCGCCAGCGAAATCCAGATCGTGTTGACCGTCGCTTCGAACACGCGGCG
>NZ_DEPM01000137.1:0-33883 GCF_002358775.1 Martelella sp. UBA3392 | reverse complement strand
TGAGCCGGGCAGCCTCCGTTGCCGATTATGAGCAGCGCCAGGCGTTCCGCCGCCGTCTCGTGAGCATGTATCATCGCGCTACGGAATTCGCGGGATAGCGTGTGAGGGAAGCAGCGGTTTGTCTGCGACAGGTTTGCGGGCAAATTGAAACGGCATCTTTCGCGGGGGGCGACGCGTGAGCGATCGACAGCCGGGCCACCCCAGCGAACGACCGAGGGGCTGGACGGCAAACAGGCAAGGCAAGCACTCATGAAAATACTCTCCCTGTTGTGCGGCATCCTGCTCCTCATCGGAACATTCGTGTGGTTCTCCTATTTCGTGCCCCCGGGCTGTGGGATGAACCCCACCGGATGCCATGAGGAGTTCAGCGTCTGGAGCCAGATCGGCCTCATCCATTTCTGGGCGCCGTTGGCGGTCTCGGCGGCGGCCATCATTTATGGGGCAGGCGATCATAAGACCGAGGCTATCGCTCGGCACTGTCGAGGGTCCTGCGATTTGTTCGAGAGAATACTGCGGGCTATAAGGTGCCGATGGCAGGATTCGATTTTTGCATGATGGTCGGATGATGTTGGTTGTTCGCAGATTTGCGGCCGGTTTCGTTGCCGCGCTGATCGGCTTTCTCGCGCGCCTGATAACCGCCGTTCGTGGTGTCCGGCACAGCGATGAGGCCTACACCGAGCCCTGTGTCTTTTACGCCAACCATGCGAGCCATGGCGACTTCGTATTGATTTGGACTGTGCTTCCGCCGGGCTTGCGGGCCGCAACCAGGCCTGTTGCTGGAGCGGACTACTGGCAAGCCTCCCGTCTGCGCCGGTTCATCGGCGTCGACGCCTTCCGGTCACTCCTGATCGCCCGCAATGGCGAGCGTGCCGATATCGATCCGATCACTGCGATGACGGAAGCGCTCGATCAAGGGTCGTCGCTGATCGTTTTTCCCGAGGGAACCCGCAACACCACCGAGGATAGATTGCTGCCGTTGAAGAGCGGCATTTTTCACCTTGCCGAAGCGCGGCCCGATGTCGACTTCGTTCCGGTCTGGATTTCCAACCTGAACAGAGTGTTGCCGAAGGGGGAATTCCTGCCGGTTCCGCTGCTTTGCATCGTTCGCTTCGGAGCGGCGCTTCGGCTCGATCCTGGGGAGAGCAAGGCGGCGTTTCTGGAGAGGGCGCGTGACCGGCTTCTGACGCTCGCCGATGAGGACGAGCCCGTCCGCAGGCGTGAAACGGAGCAGCCATGAGCACGACCGCGATCCCGGAACTTGGATACATGCTGCTGGCCGTCGGGCTTATTCTTATCGTAGCCTCGGTCACAGGCTATGTGCTGAAGCGGAAATTTTCTCCTGACGGCGGCAATGATGCGATCGAGAACCTGAACGCCCGCATCCGCGCGTGGTGGGCCATGGTCGCGCTTCTCGGCATCGCTTTTCTCGCGGGAAAGACCGGCGTCGTTGTGCTGTTTGCGCTTCTGTCCTTCGCAGCACTCAGGGAATTCGCGACGCTGACGAACACCACGCGCGCCGACCATCGGGTTCTGCTCGCCGCTTTCTTCGTCGTCCTGCCGGTCCAGTATTATCTCGTCTGGGCAGAACGGTATGGCATCTATTCGATCTTCATTCCGGTTTACGCCTTCCTCTTCCTTCCGATCCTAGCGGCTCTGCGAGGGGATGTGGATGATTTCCTGGTGCGGATAGCGGAGACCCAGTGGGGCCTGATGATCTGCGTCTTCTGCGCGAGCCATGTCCCTGCGCTGCTCAGTCTCGACATACCCGGCTATGACGGCCGTAACATCCTGCTGATCGTGTTCCTGATCTTCGTGGTGCAGATGAGCGATGTTCTGCAATATGTCTGGGGCAAGCTTCTCGGCCGGCACAGGATCGCCCCGCGGCTATCGCCTTCCAAAACGGTCGAAGGCTTCGTCGGCGGCGTTGCGAGCGCGACACTGATCGGCGTGCTTCTCAGCTGGATGACGCCGTTTTCCATGCTTGAGGCGGGCTTGCTCGCCTTCGCCATCGCGCTCATGGGGTTCTTTGGCGGCCTCGTCATGTCGGCCATCAAGCGCGACAGGGGCGTGAAGGACTGGGGACATCTGATCGAAGGCCATGGCGGTTTCATCGACCGGCTGGATTCTGTCGTGTTCGCGGCGCCGATTTTCTTTCATCTCGTCCGGTTCTGGTGGTCGACCAGCTAGCAGGGTATTTTTCATCTGAAACGCGGCACGACGGCAGGGCGTGTCGACAGGTCGATCCGCAGAGAAACTTGATGAGGGGAGTAGCCATGCCCGACCTTGAACACCGTCGGCCCCTTGCCAGCCGGCAGACGGCCTGGGCGCAAGCGACTGTCCGCATGCTTGCGAAGACGCCCATCACGCCAAACCAGATCTCGTTTCTGAGCATGGTGATGGCGGGGATCGCCGGCCTGGCATTCGCGTTTTCCAGCGATGCGGCCGGGGCCTTGCGGATCGTCCTCTTGCTCGCAGCCGCGCTGTTTTGCCAGTTGCGCCTTCTGTGCAATCTGTTCGACGGCATGCTCGCGGTCGAGGTCGGTCGCGCGGCGGACGATGGCCCGTTCTGGAACGAAGCGCCCGATCGTGTTGCCGACACGCTCATCCTAGTCGGCGCGGGCTATGGGGCGGGCATGCCTTCGCTGGGTTGGGCGGCTGCGGCGCTTGCCATTTTCACGGCCTATCTTCGTGCCTTTGCGCAATCGCTCGGCCAGCCCGCCGACTACCGTGGCCCGATGGCAAAGCCGCAGCGGATGGCGACGCTGACGATTGCCGCATTGCTGTGTCTGACGGCACCCATGCTTGGGCTCTCCATCGGCTTCGTGCTTGAGGCAGCATTGTGGCTGATCGTGTTGCTTGCGGCGGTCACCTGCTGGCGCCGGGGGAGACGGATCCGCAAGCTGCTGCGGGCCAAGGCCAGCCAACCGCAATAGCCCGTTGAAGCGCGAAACCATGAGAGAAGGGCAGGGCGGCTGAAAGGCATTCTCGACAGGACCCAGGCAACGCTCTCCAGAGACGGCCGAAGCAGTTTGCCGGCCAGCGACATGATGATGGTTTCGTCCCTTCACCGCGATTGTCGGCTGTGTGCCTCGACCACGCGTGCGCGGTGGCTTCCGCCTTTCGTAGACATTCGCAACCGTCTTCCGCAAGGCAGTATGCAACGACCTTTCGGCCGACTAAGCTTTGCTCGTCTGGCGTCTTCATCCCATTATCTGACGGCCCGCTCATGGTCCTCCGCGAACTGGCGGGCGGCGAGCAGAACCGGCATCAGGGCCTGGCCGCGCTCGGTCAGGCGGTATTCCACCCGGGGAGGTGTTTCGCCGAAATCCGTTCGCAGGATCAGACCGTCCGCCTCCAGCGCGCGCAGATGCTGGGTGAGCATCTTCTGCGACACGTCAGGCATGTCGCGCAGAAGCTGTGAGCTTCGCAGCATCTCGTCGGCATAGAGGCGAAACAGGATCGGCAGTTTCCAGCGTCCGCTGATCATCCGCAGGCAACGCGTCACCTGCGCGACCGCCCCATCCGCGCCGAGGCAGGCGCTTCGATCCAGTTTGTTGACAGGCACTTTTTGGTGCGTTCTTGCGGCATCCATCGCGGCACTCCTAAATCACGGGCTCAACGTAACACAGCAAGAGGAGCCGGTTCATGGATCTACATATTGAGGGCAGGATTGCCCTGGTGACCGGAAGCAGCAAGGGCATCGGCGCAGGCATTGCGCGGGGGCTGGCCCTGGAAGGCGCAACCGTCATCGTTCACGGCCGCGACGTAAACCAGGCGCGCGGCGTGGCGGAGCAGATCGAGGCCACGGGCGGAATGGCGCATGTCGTAACCGGCGATCTCACCGATGCCGCTCAGGTCGAGGCAATGGTGTCCGCGGCCCGAGCCGCCGCCGGCGATATCGACATTCTCGTCAACAATGCGGGCGGTTCGGGCGGCGCGTCCGATTGGAGCACGACGGAGGCCGCTGCATGGGCCGCGACCTATGACGCCAATGTGCTGGCGGCCGTGCGCGTGACAAGCGCCGTGCTGCCGGCAATGCGGCGCGCGCGGTGGGGACGGATCATCAATATCGCCAGCCTCGCCGGACTGATGCCGCCCGCAGCGAACCCGGATTATTCCGCCGCCAAGGCGGCGATGCTTGCGATGTCGGCCTCCATGGCGAAAGCCGTCGCCGTAGAAGGCGTGACCGTGAACACGGTTTCCCCCGGCACTATTCACAGCGAGAAGCTCGACTTCAGGTTCCGCGAGGTCGCGCAAACCAGAGGCATCGCGCCGGATGCGCCCTGGGATGAGATCGAGGCCGCGGTCCTTCCGCTCTTTGCGGCGGTTCCCGTTGGTCGGGTGGGAACGCTGGAGGAGATTGCGGATGCCGTCTGCTTCCTTGCCAGCCCGCGCGCCGCCTACATCACCGGCTCGAACCTGCGTCTCGACGGCGGAATGCTGCCGACGATCTGAAACGACCGCTCAAGGTCCCGTCACTGTCAGGAAACAGCAATGAGCATCTTCGATCACGTCAGCCTCAAGTCCACGCGCCTCGCGGACATGCAGCGCTTCTACGAAACAGTGCTCGCGCCGCTGGGCATAGAGAAGAAGTTCTTTATCGATCGCCCCGAGGGCGGGGTCGCCGGTTTCGGCCGGGAGCGCGTCGAATTTTTCATTATGAGCGCGCCGGGGCAGGAACCTACCCCGCTTCATCTCGCCTTTCGCGCCAGGAACCGAGAAGAGGTAGCGGCCTTTCATGCGGGCGCCGTCTCCGCCGGCGGCGCCGACAACGGCGCACCGGGGATACGCCCGAACTATCACGATGCCTATTATGCGGCTTTCGTCATCGACCCGGATGGCAACAATGTGGAAGCGGTGTTTCAAGGCCGCGAATGAGCGCGCAAAACCCATGCATTTGATCCGGCAACGGGAGCAACCGTTTGCCCTGCGGCGCCTATGCGATCCCTGCCGCTGCAATCGTGGCGGCCAGCATTGCGCCACAGTCAAGGATGTCCAGCGGCAGGCGCGCCAGGCTTCGGCGCGTCCATCGCCTTGCAGCGGCTTCCGTCTCCGGACCGGGGGCAGCCTTTTCGAAAGCGAGCGCCTTCGGGATGAAATCGAAGGCCGACCAGAACCGCATGACGGTGTGACTTGCCATCGCGACCAGAAGCCAGAACCGCACATCGGCAATGGACCAAGAAAGAGCAAGCGCGATGACGAGCAGCACTTCGAAAGTCGCGTGTGCCGGTATCCAGAAGCGCTTGCGCGATATGCCGCCATGATCGGGCTGTATCAGGTCCGGTCGTCGAGGCCAGGCGGGATCAATCACACCGACCTCGTAGAGGCCGCCGCCAAGGCCGATGAAGGCCAGCGCTGTGGCAAGAGCGGTTGCAGGAAGGATGAGGTCTGTCATCAAGGGCTGCTCCTTGGTTCGTCTTCTCAATGGGGGGATGGGAGCGTTCTCTGCCAGGCCGGAGACGGTGTTTACTCTGAACGCTGCCAATCGCGACCCGGCTCTCCGCTTGCCTCTGCGGTCAAACGGTCAAGGTGATACCCGAAGCTTGCAAACGCGCGCTCTGCCGTCTGCTGGCCGACGAGAACCGCGGTTCCGAGGCCGTGTATCAGGGATATCAGGATGGTTGCTTCGATCTCGCTATCGAGAGCGGCATGAAACGCGCCGTCGGATTTTCCCTTCTCCAACAGCGATGCGATCCGCTCCTGCTGCCGGTCGGGGCCATCCACGAAGGTTCGGTCCGAAATCTCCGGGTCGGTCATCGCGAGCATCGCGTAGGAGGTCCAGAGCAGGTGAAACTGGCGGCTTTCGCGATCGGTGGGAAGCGCAACGGCGAAATATGCCTCGAGCGTGGCCCGCGCACCGGGCGACGGCCCAAGACTTTGAAGACGGGCACTCAGGCGTTCATTGCTGATGGTCTCGAGAGCGGTGAGGCCCGATTGCATCAGCCTGGCCTTGGTCTCGAAATAATACTGCACCAATCGCAGCGAGATGCCGGCTTCGGCGGCAACGCCGCGCAGGGAGACGGCATGCAATCCCTCACGCGCGGCGAGGCGCATGAAGGCTTCCAGGATCATGGAGCGACGTTCGTCGTGGTCGACGGTTCGTGGCATGGGCGGCCGGCCTCGCTTATGGTCATTTTTTATGGTACGACTGTATCATAAAGATTCGCCATTGTCATCTTTCGCACGCGTTGAACGCCATGTCGCTTTCACCTCCTCAAATCTCAGGCCGGCTTTGGGCGGTCGCCGCCATCACCGGCTCCGGCGCTTTCATGGCGATGCTCGATTCGACCATCGCCAACCTTGCGCTGGAAGCCATCCGTTCCGACCTCGCCGCGCCCTTGTCGTCCGTTCAGTGGGTGGCGACCGGCTATCTGATCGCACTCGCCGTTTCGCTGCCGCTCACCGGCTGGCTCGGCCGACGCCTTGGCGACGGTCGCGTCTGGAAAGCCAGCATCCTTGCCTTCGTGCTCGCTTCGATCATTTGCGCGCTGGCTGAGACCGTGACGCAGCTGATCGTGGCGCGCTGCCTGCAGGGGCTGGCAGCCGGGCTGATGGTGCCTGCCGGTCAGGCGGTGCTGGCATCCACCGCCGAACGGCGTCAGTTGGGGCGGCTCATGGGGATCGTGGGGTTTGCCATCGCCCTTGGGCCGGCCCTGGGACCAGCCTTTGGCGGCGTGCTGATCGATACGGGCTCCTGGCGGTGGCTGTTTCTGATCAATGGACCGGTGGGCACCGCGGCCCTGATCGGCGCCGCGCGTCTGGTGCCGCCCGGCAAAAGGTCGTCGGAGAAGGCTCGGATCGACGCTCGCGGACTGATGCTCATCGGTTTCGGCCTTCCGCTGCTGCTTTACGGCGCGGCGGAGATCGGATCGAGCACTATCGGCATGCTCTCTTTGGCAATCCTGGTCCTCGGGACTGGTTTGACGTCCGCTTTTGTCGTCCACGCCATCCGAACGCCCGACCCCCTGATCGATGTCGCCCTTCTTGCGCGGTCGGGTTTTGCCGCGCCAGTCGTGACGGCCGGATTGACGGGCGCCGCCATGTATGGCGGATTGCTGCTCCTGCCGATCTACCTGCAGCGCAGCCTTGGACAGACATCAACGGAAGCCGGCCTCATGCTCATGGCCATGGGCCTTGGTTCCGCCTGCATGCTACCGGCGGCGGGGACGCTGACGGATCGCCATGGACCGAGAGCCGTATCGCTGACCGGATGCGGGTTGCTGGTTCTAGCGACAATTCCTTTCCTCGTCTCGGCCGCTATCGCACTTCCCGCCATCATCCTTGTTCTCGTCGCACGCGGAGCCGGCCTGGCTCTGGCCCAGATGCCTGCGATCACGGCTGCCTATAATCAGGTTGACGAGACCAGAACCGCTGACGCCGCGACGCTGATCAACATCGCCCAGCGTCTGGGAGGCGCGTTGGGCGCGATTGCCATGGCCGCCGTCATCGAGCAGTTCGGCGTCTTTGCATCGGCGAGGGCGTATCAGATCGCATTCGGAGCGCTGGTCGTCATGTCTTTCGGAGCACTGCTGGCTGCGACACGCATAGAGGCACCCCGCCAGGCCAGGTGAGCTCTGAGATCAGGACATTTGCTGGCCCGACACCGGAGGACAATCATGGGACATCCATATGACGTGGAAAATGCGACGCGGCTGCATGTCGAGTGGTGCCGGGATCTGATCGATCGCACCGGTCTCACCACAACCAACCAGACCGAACCGCTCATGCGCGCGGTGATGTTCGAACTGCGGCGGAGCATCGCTCCCGGCGCTGTTATCGCGATGGCGCTTCCCACCGCAATCGCTACCGTCTTCGGCACCACCAGACGTGGCACGCCTGCAATCGACAAAGAGGAACGAAACACGGTTTGCGATCAGAGATTTCGCGCCTCGCGCACGGCGTGCTTTACCATGTGCCAGCCAGGCCATAGGCTTGGCGCATGCGGTATCTTGATATTGAATTTTCAGCGGATTTTCTGACGGCTGACCGCGACGGAGACGGTACGCGACTGACCTTCACACGGCAGGAAAGAATTCTGCTGCAACATTTTACGGTCAATAGTGGGCGCCTGCTCAGCCGCAATGATCTGCTCTCTGTTTTAGGCGGACAAAGCGACGCCATTAGCGACCGTCATGTCGATTTCCTGATCAACCAGCTTCGGCGCAAGCTTCAGGACGCGCCGCGCACGCCCCGCTTCATCCGAACGCAGTATGGCGAAGGCTATGTCTGGATTGCGCCGCACACGTCGGTGAATGCAGAGAATCCGGACGCGTTTCTGATCATCGGACCCATCCGCGGTCTGAAGCGGGGTGGGGCGGAGGCGGAGCGCTATCTCGCTCAGCTCCGTCAGGCGTTTCAGGCAGGCCTCGGTTCTGACAGGACGGTGATCGTCGAGGAGTCCCAAAGGGTCGAAACGCGGCATTTCAGCATCGAGGTGGTCTTTCATCTTCATGACGATGTTCTTCATGCCGCGCTGCTTCTAAGGCATGCCGGCCAGTTTATCGGCATGAAACGGGTCGATCATCACGCAGGCAGCAATGCGGTCGGCACAGAGGACATCTTGCAGGCCATCTGGTCGCATCTCGCCCTGCCGCCGCCGATCGGCGGGCTGCCCGATGACCTGCCGCCATGGATCCGCCAGCATGACGCGGCGCTCACGCTCAGCGGCAACCCGGCCAAGGTTAGCTGGCGGGACAATGCGCGCATGCTAGAGCGCGCCATGGCGGAAAGCCCGCATGATCAACGGTTAAACGTGATGTGGGCGCTCAATCTCTATGCTCGGCTGCTGCAGAGCATGAGTGAACCGGATCAATGGCTTTCCCATGAGGAGTGGCAGGCGATCGAGCGGGAGATTGAAGAGACCAGCCTGTCCGCTCTGGGCGAGCTGCCCAAGATGCCCGAAATGGGACTGGCCGTCGCCAAGCTGCTTCTGTTCGTCAACAATGAACATACGGAGCTCGCCGAAAGTCTGGTGGATCAGGCTCTCCAGCATGGTTCTGCCTTTGCCACCGCGGCGGCCTTGCGGGGAGAAATCGCGGCGATCGAAGGGGACATCGACGCCGCGTGCCAGCTCTACGACGAGGCGTTGGAACTCGCCGAGCCGGGCACGGAGTTCTTCATCTATCTTATGCTGCTGAAGGCTGGTGCACTGCGCGCCGGAAACAGGCTGGACGCGTTGCAGGCGCTTGCCGAGCGTCTGCGCATGACAGCGCCGCTCGCGCATGCCCGCCTGGGTCTGCTGCTCGCGCCCGAACTGAACGAGGGCCATATGAGCCGGACGGTCGCGGGCGCCGAGCTGACATCGGCCATCGCGGCGCACATGCTTCAACTGCTCTACAATGTCTTCGGCCGCCGCTTCAAGAAACTCGAGCACCGCCGAAACATCATGAACGCGCCGATTGCCGCCTTCACTGCCGCATTTGGCGACGATGTCGTCAGCGAGAGCATCAGATCCGGCGTAGCCGATCAGATCCGGCGTAGCCGATCCGGCCTAAGCCCGGCGCGGCGGCGATAATCTGGTGCATTTTCTGCGGCCAGGGCGGATGACGCGTCCACGACACCGACGGTGGAAACTTGCGAAAAGGCAAGAAAATCGCCGTTTCAAATACTGAGCAAACATTTCTGTGAGATGACCGGACCGTTCTGTTTCGCGCAGGCGGACGGGGCGGGGACGGTTCGTCAGTCTGGTCAACGCCGCTTGCCGCTGCCGAAACATGTTTGTGACCGGTCATGATTGGACATGCGTATGCCCATAACCCCTGCCTTTCCTCGCCCCCGTCTCTCAGGCCGGTTCGGAACTGTCGCCGTCTCGGCGATGCTGGCCTCGACTTTGCTGGCGACCGGCGCATTCGCGCGCGCGGACGATCTTCCGTCGCGACCTGTCGAAGAGAGCGAGGCCCTTGCCGATCAATCGTCGGAGGCAGTAAGGGCCGCGCTGCAGGAGGCAATCGCCTTCGGTCGCAAATCGCTTCTTGCCAGTATCGTCGAGAACGCCCGGCTGACGCCTGAGCGCGCCGACCTGATCGAAGCGGAGGCGCGAAGGCTCCGGCCCGATCTCGCCGCATCAATTTCCAAGGCAGTAGCATCCGGCCGCCACCTCGCAAGCCTGTTTCCCGAGGCGTCGGTGTCCGGAACGGTCCGGACGCAACCTCGGGCATCCTCCCCAGCCGCGCGCGCTACGCCTTACCCCGGGGGTAATCCCAGCATTCCGAAAGATGCGCTCAGTGAATATCAGCGCAACTATTCGCTCGATGCCATGCATGTCGATGCTGCACTCGAAAAAGGTTTTACCGGAAAGGGTGTCGTCGTCGGTGTTATTGACACTGGCATTGCGCTTAGCCCCAACGGGACTGTTCACCCTGAATTCGAAGGCCGCGTCGATCCTCGTTCAAAAAGCTACCTCTACTGGTTTGACCCCAGTGTCGAGGGCGAGCACCTGACCCAGGAACAGTTTGAGGCCGCTTTCGAACAAGGCCCGGATGACCCCTATGATATCGATGGTCATGGAACCCATGTCTCCGGGATTATTGGTGCAGGTCGTAACGGCTTCGGCATGGAGGGTGTCGCCTCTCAGGCCACGATTCTCTCCGTTGGAGCGATACCGGGAGGCGATGGCGAGGTCTTCGTCGACGGCGAGGATTTTGATATCGATGATTTGCAGTATTGCGGGCCATCCCTATTGAATGGAACCTGCGAGCCCATCACCGGTTCACGCGTTCCCGATACTGTAGGGTTTGAATATCTGTCGCAGTTTTCGGATGTGAAGGTGATCAATGGTAGCTTCGGATCCAATGCTGAACCGGATCAAAAAACCTGGGATATACCTGTCGGGGCGCAAGCTCAGTTCATGGCAGACGCCAAGGCCATGAAGCAAAGCCTTGATGCCGGGCAGATCATCGTCATGTCTGCGGGCAATGAATTCCTTGAGGCTCCAGTACTTGCGGAAAATCCTTTCAGCAGTGGCCTTTTCCCCTTCATTCAGCCGAAAAATGAAGCGGCTACGAACTCGTCAGGTAGTCTGGTCTATGATGATCATGGCACCGGGCTTGACCTCAGCTTCACGTCCGCCGAAGCCCTGGCGGCTGCGGAAAAACAAGATGGCATTGCCCGCGGTCGAATTGTCGTCGTCGTCGCGCTCGATGCCTATAATCAGATCTCCAGCTATTCCAACAGATGCGGTGTTGCAAAAGAGTGGTGTATTGCCGCGCCGGGCGGTGATCAGCCATCAGGAGCGGATAGCGGTATTTATTCGACCGTCCCTGAAGATCTGGTTCCCAGTGGCTATGATTCCTACTCAGGCACTTCGATGGCCGCGCCGAATGTGTCCGGCGCCGTCGCCGTCCTGACCGAGGCCTATCCGAGCTTCACTCCGGCGGAAATCGTCGAAATCCTGTTCATGACCGCCGAGGATCTCGGCGCTGCGGGGATTGACGCGGTCTATGGTTGGGGGCTGGTGCGGCTTGACCGCGCGCTTTCGGTCGGCCCGGTCGGCATGACCGGCGAAGGCGTCTACACGGTTGGCGCGGACGGTTCCGACACGACCTGGATCGTCTCGTTTACGAGCGACGGAAGCCTTGAGAAGCAGGGCGGCGGCACGCTTTCGATTCTCAACGCCGCAACCTTCAGACAAGGCGCGGGCGTTGAAGGCGGATTGCTGGCGGTCGATGGCGACCTGACGACGCCGGAACTGCATGTCGGCAGAAACGGCACGCTTGGCGGTACCGGGCGCGTTGTAGCCGATGTGGATGTCGACGGCACGCTTGCGCCCGGTCAGTCGCCTGGAACGATGACCATTGCCGGCAATGTGCGCCTTGCGCCGACGGCAACCATGGAAATCGATGTCGATGGCACGGGGACAGAGAACGGGGCCGGCAATTACGACCGTCTTCTCGTGGCCGGCACGGGCAATGATTTCGCCGCCAACGGCACCCTTCAGCCAAGGTTGCGCGGAATTTCCGGCGCCGCCACCAACGCCTTTACGCCGATGCCCGGCGAACTTTTCACCTTTGTTCAGGTGGCCGACGGCAGCGTCACTGGCAGTTTCGCTAGCTTGGACCAGCCGGATGCGGGCCTTGCGCCGGGCACGCGTTTCGATGTGCTCTACGCAGCGGATGCTCTTTCTCTGGCCGCCACGCCGGAGCGCTATGCCGATCTTTCCGTCTTCGGCATCTCCGCCACGCAAAACGAAAAGGCGTTGGGCACCGCGATAGACAGAAGCCGGCCTCCGGCGGGCGTGCGTCCCGGTGCCGCCTATAATGAAAGTTTCAACGCACTTTATGCAGCCGACATCGAGGCGCTTGCCGGAGGGCTTTCGTCGCTGACCGGCCAGATCCATGCCGAAATGGGTACCAGCGCCGTCCGCGCCATCGGCCGATTCGCCGACCGCATCGGCGAGCGCCAGATAGGCCTTGCCACCGGATGGCTCTCCGAGACGGGAACGCCCTATGGCACCGGCGAGGTCTGGGTCAGCGGCAACCATGCCCATACGGACGTGGCCTCATCCGGCGCAATCTCCGGCTATGACGTCAACGCCAACAATGGCGCGTTCGGTATCGACTGGCATTTCGGGCAGACCATTGCCGGCGTCGCGGGCTCCTATGAATATGCCGACATCTCGGCGAAAGCCAATGGCGACGGCAATATCGGCACCTACCAGGCCGCGGCCTATGCCACGTTTGAAACCGCCGGCCCGACCGTGGCCGTACGCGGCGGGCTTTCCTATGGCGACCTTTCGACCAGTCGGCTGACCACGCTCGGCAAGTATGCCGCCATGGCCAACGCCTCGGGTCACGGCATGGGCGGCTTTGCCGAAGTCAGTGCCTTTCAGGATTTCGAAATGGCGGCGCTGACCCTGACGCCATCCGCCACGCTCGGCTATCGCGGTTTTCACCGCGATGCCATGACCGAGACGGGCAGCCTTTTCGCGCTGTCATTGCCGGATGAAACCTTCTCCGAAACGCAGACCACGCTGGCCTTGTCCGCCTCGCATCGCTTTGTATTCGACAACGGGCTGAAGCTGGAGCCGGTGTTGAGCGCAGGCTGGCGCCATGACTTCGGCGATCTGGACCGGTCCTCGAGCCTTGCCATCTTCGGCAGCGGCTTTGATGCATCCGGCGCGGATACCGGGCGCAATGCCTTTATCGGCCGCGTTTCCGTCAATGCCATCGCGTCGGACCGTTTTACCTTCGGTGCAAGCTACGAGGCCGAGCTTAGGGACAATCTCACCAGCCAGACCTTTTCCGCCAATGCCAGCCTCAAATTCTAGAGAACCACGTGCAAGCCAAAACAGGGGATACAATGTCATGAAACGCGCTCATTCTCACGTCACGTCGTCAGTCTTGGCCGGGGCAGGGCTTTTGGTCGCTGCTGGTCTGACCGGCTGCGAGGTATCAGACGGCTCCGTGCCATCGGTCTCGACCGCGCCGGATTTCCAGACGGCCGCGGTCGCGCAAAAGGAGATGAAGGATTCGGTTGTGGGGAAATGGAAAATGTACCCGGCAATCGGTCCGACGAAACGCAACTGCTCGATCGAGTTCAGGGCGAGCGCCTTCGACCCGCACAAGGGCCGCGTCAGCACGTTTGCCTGCAACCTGGTCGAGGGTCTCGGCAGCATCAACGGCGTCAGCCGTATCAATGGCTGGGAACGCAAGGGTCGCACGATCATCCTGTCCGCCATCGCAACGCCGAATATCGGCTCGTTCGACCTGCCCATCGATTCCTACCGCGACCGCGTCTACGGCAGCACCAAGGATGACATCCGCTTCGTCATGGTTCGAGACTGATCGCGATTGGCAAGCCCAAAAAACCGTCTCAATCGGCCTTGCGCAGATCCGTATCGAAGGCGCCCTCAACCTGTCGGCAGTCGTTCTTATCAGCGTCCGCAAACATGCTGTCCCTGCGGCAGACCACAGCCCTGAGGCTGCCTTCAGCGGCGGCGCTCCGTCTTCCAAAGAAAGCGCTTCAAAGACGATCTCGGGGGGCGCCCAGCGGCTCTGTTGCAAAGAGTCTGGTAATGCGGGGAAGAGTACCGGTGATTTCAGCGAGACTTCTGATGAGTGGTCCGCAAGACGGCAAGCCCGCGTATGGCGGCGGCCGGGGCCAAATAATTGATGGTTTGCAAGCAGAGGCGCTCAGCGCCATGGCAGCGAGAAACCAGCCGGAGAGCGCCCGATCAACATCGCCACCAACAGGGTTGTGATCAGTCGTCTCGAAGAAATTGTATTCTCATCATGACCCTTGGAATCTTGCTCTTGGATGTTTCCATTTTTAGGTGTCGTTGATGTTCAGAGTTTGCCGAAATTTGGTTCTAAAAGAGCATCTAAGTAGTAATAAGGAGCGAACGATTATGAAGCGACGTGATTTTTTGTCCTCAGTCGGCGTTGGTCTTGGACTTTCTGTCGCCAACTTACCGTTTTCCCCGAAAATTGCCTTGTCAGCGGTACCGCCACTGAAATCTGCCGAACCAGGTGCGAAGATTGCCCGGGTAGGGATTTATCCAGCTATTGGAATCTGTCGGGTTGGAGGCAGCAAGAAATGGTTTTACGCGCCCGAGCTGCCAGGTGTACCGGCGGATCCAGAGGGGGGGGTCAAAGACGGTACGAGCAAGATAAAGAAGCAGGTCCAGCGGTTTCGTATCTATGCCTTTGATAGTGAGGGCCGGGTCATTTCAGAGCTCACCGACAAGACCGCCAAGATCGAGTGGCGTGTTCATGTGGCAAACACCAAGGCCGCCTGGTACGGGTTCAACAATCCTCTCGACAACGGTCAGAACGCTCCGGGGCTTCCGACCCAAAAGCGAAATCAGTTCATTCAAACCCAGGACCAGCGGGAGCGGATGCTTATCATTGATCCCGGTCCAGTTTCTATTTCAGGTACTCAAAAAAACTGGGACGGGGAAATGCCTGAGTACGGCATGACAGGTCGATTTTGGCAAAGCGTCGATGTCTCGCTCGGCCAGGTCCGGACTGACGATGCCGGGCGTCTCCTTGTGGTCCCCCCCCCGACGGGATCTCCGCAAGTCCGCGTGAGTCGCCGATCACGAGTTTCGCTGACAATGACGGCTGGTATGACGATTGGTGCGACGGCCCCGTGGACGCGACCGTGACCCTTCCAGATGGCCAGGTGCTGACCGCGGATGGTTCCTGGGTGGCATGCGTAGGTCCCAACTTTGCTCCCGAAATACCGCCGATAAGCACGATGTATGATGTTATTGACAGCATGAACTGGGAGCAGGGTTGGGTCCCCGATCCTCAGAGACCTCTCTCGTTTCGCCGCGATATCTATCCGACATTTCGTCGTGCTGCGCTTATGGAATGGGTTTCTGCCGCGGCAAACCTGCGCAAGGGTTGGCTCAACATCGGCGATTTCTCTAACCCTGAATATTTGAAGAGACTATCGGATCCCAGTGACGCGAATGCGGAGTTCCGGCAAACGGTATTCGCGAATTTTCGCGATCCGTCGGATCTCACCCCAACTGCCTTCATTGATCAGCACCTCAAGATACCGTTGATGCCGGGTGACGGTGTAAATCATAACGGAAGCCCGTTGACCTGGTTTCAGTTTCCCAAACTGCAATACGAGATGCTGCGAAGCTGGGCGTCAGGCGATTTCATCAATGATTTCGACGATCCCTCGCTCGATGACATTTCGGACCTCGATGATCTGCCGGTCGAAGCCCGTCCGTACGCGCTTACGGAAGCCGCATTGGAGCCCTGTTCCGGGGGAGCGTTTCATCCGGGGGTCGAGCTCTCCTATTATCTTCGGCTTGCGCCGCTTTACCAGCGCAATACCGACCAAAATGCCGAGCCTTTCCGGATCGCGCGCGGAAATCGCACTTCCCTTGTGCAGGATCTGGGCCTTTTGCTGGATTTCGAGACGGCGACTGCCGGCGATACACCAGCTATCGGTCCGCAGATGCCGGGGGATCTGACGCGCTGGATGGGCTTGCCCTGGCAACCTGATGCCTTCAGTTGTCAGCGCGTTGCAATGCAGGACGAATTTCCCATACCCGTATGGTGGCCTGCCCTGCTGCCGGTGGATGTCCTGTCCGAGCACAGCTATGAACAGTTGATGCGCGAGGATCTTTCGCCTGAAGACCGCCTCAAGTTCTTCAACAATCGTGATTGGTGGGCGCGTGGCGTTACGGGAATAGGATACCACGCAAACGCGAGTTACTGGGACGGGATCCAGAACATGATCCGGATCTGGCAGGAAATGGGTTTTGTTGTTTCCAGACCCGGCCCGGCCCAAGACCAGCGCGTGCCTGGTATTCCAGAGACCGTTTTTGTCGAGGTGGATCGGGGCAATGCCGAAAGCCGGTTCGACTGGCAGCCAACCGATGGCCAGTTGCCTTGAAGGTCGGTGGTTTGGCACCAATGAAGCGGACCCGCGTCATTGTCGTGGGAGGAGGTATAGCCGCCATGGCGGCCAGCCTGTCGCTTGCGAATGAAGGTGTGCCGGCAATTTGGATTGCATCTGAGGGGTTCGCCAAAGCAAAACCGGGAGAAAGTCTGGCACCCGCAGCCGTGCCCCTTTTACGAGCACTGGGACTTGGTGCTATCCTGGAGACGCCCATGCATCGCAAGGTCGAAGTCTTGTTTTCGAGCTGGGGCGCTAACAGCCTCTTCGAGAAGAACCAGACCGGTTGTGCCGGCAACCTGGGTTACGTAATCAACCGGACAGAATTTGAGTTCAGACTTTCCGAGGAAGTTGCAAAAAGACCAGCAATTGATCGGTGTGTCGATGCCGTGGCCTCGGTTCAAAGGCTGGACGAGGCTTGGCATGTGACAACCTGCGCCGGCCTGGAGTTTACAGCCGATTTCTTGATCGACGGCAGCGGCCGTCACATGATTGTGGGACGGCAATACGCCACACTGAGCCGGCAGGACAAGCTTGTGGCAGCATATGACTTCCTGGAGCAAGAAAACACCGAGGTGGACCCAACGCCAGCAACTCTGGTCGAGGCCGTCCCGAATGGCTGGTGGTATGCGGCGCTGCTCGAGGACAAACGCCTTGCGATCAACTATTGCTCTGATCCAGACCTTATGCCCAGGGGGCTGGGGCATGAGGTTGAGGCCTGGAAAACACTCATCGGAGAAAGCCGGTACATTGTTCGCTGGCTTGAATCCGCCGGGTTTGCCATCGACGACCCGCCTTCCCTGACGAGTGCCGGAACAACCTTTTTATCGACCCCGACCGGCCCCGGCTGGATTGCCATCGGTGATGCGGCAGCTGCGTTTGATCCCTTGTCGTCCCACGGGATGACTTCGGCACTCTGGACGGGGGTCGAGGGAGCCAAGGCAGCAGCAAAGTCACTGTCCGGCTCGCCAGATTCCATAAACCAATACCAGGAACGCGTTGTCAGCGGCATTTCCCGATACATGTCGGACCGCCGAAGGATTTACGGGCGCGAGCATCGCTTCACGGAGCATGCCTTCTGGAGAAGGCGCCAAGCATATGCAGATTAATATCATTAACTTCATGAAAGAGAGGGAATGAAAATGTACATGACCAGATTTAAGAATTTAACTCTTGTTGCCGCATCTTTGCTGTTGCTTTCGATCAATTCCGTCGAGACGCGGGCGGAAGGCAGAACCGCCTATCCGTCGACAGCCGTGGAAGGGTTGCCCTATTCCGGTGTCGTGAAGGCGCAAGGCATGGTCTACGTGGGCGGCGTTCTGGGTACCAAACCGGGAACTGGAGAGCTGGTGTCTGGAGGTGTTGAAAACGAAGCCAGGCAAGCTCTGAACCATGTCAAGGACATGATGGAACTTGCGGGAACTTCGCTTGATCAAACTGTTAAATGCATCGTGTTGTTGACAAGCGTCGACTATTTTCCGCCAATGAACGGTGTATTTCGTGAGTTCTTTCCGAGCAACCCGCCGACGCGCTCCACCATCGTCGTCCCCGAGATTCCGCTCGGCGCGTCCGTCGAAATCGACTGTACTGCGGTTGCGAATGGCTAGGAGGCTGCGGCAAAATTCCTCGTCGGCGCGCAGAGTTCGTGATTCACTTTCGGAATTGATTTGCGGGGTTGGATTCATGTGCGGGCGATCGAACCACGAGGATGAGCCTTTTTTGGTTTCGTATGGCTGGAGGAACGCGTTTTGGCGCATCATCTGTTGGAGCGATCCGGACGCTGACGGATGAGGTTCTGGCGTCGCTCAGCGGTTGGCTTGAGGTGCTGCGCGCGCGCGTCGGCCGTCCTTCGATCCCGCCCGAGATGCTGCTTCGGGCCACGCTTTTGCAGCCTTTCTTCTCGATCCGCTCCGAGCGGACGATGATGAAGCAGGTCAACTACAATCTCTTGTTTCGCTGGTTCGACGCCGATCGAGACGATAAATCTTTGAGGTAATTAATGCGTGTGGGGTCCTGGCGCTGCGCCGAATAACACATAAGATCGCGTTAGACGCGGTTTCCGACGTTGATCAATGGTGGTCGGCGCCTGTTAAGCACCTGCGGGGCCGTCGGCGATCGTCAGACGCTGCTCAGAAGCAGGCTGGTTTCGCTGTTGGAGACGCCTTCGATCATCCGGACCTCGCGCAGGACCCTGTCGAATTCCGAAAGGGTCGATGTGCGGATATTGGCGACGAGGTCCCAACTGCCATTGGTCGTGTGCAGCGAATAGACCTCCGGCAGGCCGCGCAACTTGCGGATGACCTGGGTCGTCGATTTGCCGACGACCTCGATCATCATCACCGCATGAACCCTGTCATCCTCGTAGTCCTCGCGCACCCGCACGGTGAAACCCATCAGGGTTCCCGTCTCGATCAGCCGGTCGAGGCGTTTCTGCACCGTGCCGCGCGCGATCCCCAGCGTGTCCGAAAGCTTGGAAAGTGAGGCCCGGCCATCGCTGCGCAGATGCGAAATGATGTCCCTGTCAAGGCGATCGGGAACGTATTTGGCCGTGCCATGGTGTCGTTCGTTATACAAATTGATCATCTTTTATGGTCAAATCTACTAATATTGACGCAAATTTAGTACAGTTTTGCGCTTTTCGCTAGCATTCAAATCGGCATAGCTTTTCCTGAAAGTACCAAAACGAAAAGAGATCGAAATGCCGTCACCTTCCACAAAAGCCTTTGTGCCCTTCGTCAGTGTCGAGAACATGATGCGGCTGGTGCACAATGTCGGCATCGAGACGATGATGAGCGAACTGGTCGAAGCGCTTGAAGAGGATTTCCGGCGCTGGGACCAGTTCGACAAGACGCCTCGCGTGGCCGCCCACTCCGCCGACGGGGTGATCGAGCTGATGCCGACCTCCGACGGCGGGCATTACGGCTTCAAATATGTCAACGGCCATCCTAAGAACAAGCTGACGGGTCACCAGACGGTCACAGCGTTCGGGCTTCTGGCCGATGTCGCCACCGGCTATCCGGTCCTTCTGAGCGAGATGACACTGCTGACGGCCATCCGGACAGCGGCAACCTCGGCGATGGTTGCCCGTCATCTGGCGCCGAAGAATGCCGGGACGATGGCGATGATCGGCAATGGCGCGCAGGCGGAGTTTCAGGCGCTGGCGATGAAGGCCGTCGTCGGCGTCAAGGCGGTCCGGCTATATGACATCGACCCCACCGCCACCGAAAAGACATGTCGCAATCTGGAAGGCAGCGGACTGTCGGTGAAGGCCTGTCGCTCGTCGGAGGAGGCGCTGGAGGGCGCCGAGATCGTTACCACCTGTACGGCCGACAAGCAGTATGCCACGATCCTGACGGACAACATGGTCGGGGCGGGCATCCACATCAACGCCATCGGCGGCGATTGCCCCGGCAAGACCGAACTGCATCCCGATATCCTGAGGCGCGCGACCACCTTCGTGGAGTATCCGCCGCAAACGCGCATCGAGGGTGAGATCCAGCAGATAGGCGGAGATTACGAGGTGACCGAATTCTGGCGCGTGCTTGAGGGAAGCCAGGCCGGGCGCACCGACGAACGCCAGATCACGCTATTCGACAGCGTCGGTTTCGCGATCGAGGATTTCACCGCGCTGCGCTATGTCGCCGAGCGGATCAAAGGCACAGAACTCTACGAGAACCTCGACATGATCGCCGATCCTGACGACCCGCGCGATCTGTTCGGCATGTTGCAGCGGGCGGTGTGAACCATGGCGCGCCCTTTCTTCTTTTCGCCGCAGGCGGCGAGCGCCGTGGTCATGGTCCGGCCGCATCATTTCACCGTCAACACCGAAACGGCCAATGACAACCGGTTTCAGAAGGTTCCCGAAACCGGGCAGGACCTCAGGCGCCGGGCCTATGATGAAATCACCCGCGCCGGCGAAATGCTCTCTTCAGCCGGCATTGCCGTGCACATGTTCGAGGACGAGGGAGATACGACACCGGATTCTGTCTTTCCAAACAACTGGTTTTCCACCCATGCCGGCGGGCATGTCGCGATTTTTCCGATGAAGGCGCGAAACAGGCGGCTCGAACGCCGTCCGGATATCATCGAAACGCTGAAGCGCGACTATCGCATTCAGGACGTCATCGACTATTCGGGGCTGGAAGCCGACGGTCTGTTCCTCGAGGGCACGGGCGCCATGGTGCTCGATCACATCGACAGGGTCGCCTATGTGGTGCGTTCCGAGCGTGCCGACCCGGTCGCGCTCGAGCGTTTCGCGACCCACTTTAATTTCGAGCCGATGGTCTTCGACGCGCGCGACCCTCAGGGCATGGCGATCTATCACACCAATGTCCTGATGTGCATCGGAACCGGTTTCGTGCTGATCGGCCCGGAGATGATGACCCAACCCGACCGGCGGGCCGAGATCCTCGACAGGTTGCGACGGACCGGACGGGATATCATTGCCCTCGACAACGACCAGATCGCCCGCTTTGCCGGCAATGCGCTTGAGCTTCAGGCGCCCGATCAGCGGTTGCTCGCCCTTTCCACGACTGCGCTCGACGCCTTGCGTCCCGACCAGATTGCAGCGATAGAAAAGACCGCAAGCATTGTGGCGCTGGACATTCCGACGATCGAGAACGCCGGCGGCTCGGTGCGCTGCACCCTGGCGGGCATTCACCTCGCCAGACGATAGAAGCGGCCAGCCTGGGCGGCCGTCGCTGCGTGAGGCGACGAACGTCAACCAGGACCGGGCGCCGAAACATTGAGGTCGACGTGAAGGATCTGCGACATCTGCCTTTGCAGACGCTGAGGACGTTCGAGGCAACCGCCCGCCATGGCAGCATGGCGCGGGCGGCGACCGAGCTCAACCTGACCGACAGCGCCGTCAGTCATCAGTTGCGCAGGCTGGAGGGCGATCTCGGCTATGATCTGTTCGAGAAGGCCGGGCGGGGGATCAGGCTCACCGATGCCGGGCAACTGTTTTACAAGACCGTTGCGAAGGCGTTGCAGGATATCCTGTCGACCGCGGTCATGTTGTCCGAACAGCCGCTTGCCGGCGGGCGGCTGGACATTGCCTGTCCGCCGATGTTCGCCAGCGCCTGGCTTGCGAAGAATGTCGCGGATTTCAGCGAGAGGCACCCGACGGTCGAGTGCCACATCCGGCTCATTGAAAACCATCTCGTCCCTGAAACAGCGGATGTCGATCTCGGTATAATGTTCGGGCAGGGCGGATGGCCAAACCGGTGGTCGGCGCGTCTCGCCGATGTCGACATCACGCCGGTCTGCTCGCCGGTGCTGTTTCAGCGTCTTGAATATGCGACGCCGGATGCGGGGGCGTTGAAAAATTGTCTTCTGCTGCACCGCGATGACGGGGCCGAGTGGCGGCGCTGGCTTTCCGAATGCGGCCACGGCGATGTCTTCGACCGCGCCCGCCACCTTTATTGCAGCGATCTCGGCATCGCCATCGACCTTGCGCTCAACGGCGTCGGGTTTGCGCTTGCCAGCGAAACGCTGACCCGCAACGATATCCGACAGGGCCGTCTTATAAGGCCGTTCGGCTTCTCGATCGATGCCTTTGGCGGCTGGTATGTCGTTGCCCACCTGCACAGCCTGGAGCGGGCCGGCCCGCGCCTGTTCCTGCATTGGCTACTGGCGGCCTTCGGACAGGACGACATGATCGACACGCTGCCTGCGCTCGATTGATGAAAACAGATCATGAATCGCCTGAAGAATGATCATTTGCGCAAAAATACGACACGCATCTATTGTGCCTCAAAATTAGACACCGGCGTTTGCCGGTGCCCGGCCCGCTCTGCGGGAGATCTTCCGCCAGAGGCATGCTCCGGAGTATGAAATGGACAAACTCGCCGTCAGCGACATTCACAAATCATACGGCCAGCACGAAGTGCTGAAAGGCGTTTCGCTGCGTGCGGCCGCCGGCGATGTCGTCAGCATTCTCGGTTCCAGCGGTTCGGGCAAAAGTACGTTCCTGCGCTGCATAAACTTTCTGGAACGCCCGCATGAGGGCGAGATTGCGGTGGATGGCAAGAGACTGGAAACAGTGCGTGACCGCGACGGCATGCTGAGGGTGCTGAACCGCGGCGAGCTGCGTCTGATGCGCACCCGCCTTGCCATGGTCTTCCAGAATTTCTGCCTCTGGTCCCATATGAGCGTGCTGTCCAACATTATCGAAGCGCCGATCAGCGTGCTGGGTCTGTCGCGCCGCGAGGCGACCGAGCTGGCGAAGGCGAACCTCACCAAGGTTGGCCTCGGCCTGGACGTCCTCGACAAATATCCCTCCCATCTTTCCGGCGGCCAGCAGCAGCGTGTGGCGATCGCCCGCGCGCTTGCCGTAAACCCCGAGGTCCTGCTGTTCGACGAGCCGACCTCGGCGCTGGACCCGGAACTGGTGAGCGAGGTGCTCAAGGTCATGCAGGCGCTCGCCGAAGAGGGCCGCACCATGGTGGTCGTCACCCATGAGATGGGCTTTGCCCGCCACGTCTCCACCAAGGTCATGTTTCTGCATCAGGGCCGCGTCGAGGAAGAAGGCGCGCCGTCGCGCGTGTTCGACCAGACCGAAAGCGAACGCATGCAGCAATTCCTGGCCGGACAATTGCGGCATTGACCGGGCGCATCGTCACGCCGAGCGCCGATAAGAAATGGCAGACCGGATCGTTCCGCAACTGCCGCTCCACCCCCGAAAACCACAGAGGACAGACTTATGAAAAGACTGCTTTCAGCCGCCGCCATCGCGCTTGCCCTTGCCGCCGGCACGGCTTCCGCCCAGACCGGCGAAAAGGTGATCGTCGCAACGGACGCGACCTTCCCGCCATTTGAATCGATCGACAAGGACGGCAAGCTCGTCGGATACGACATCGACCTGATGACGGCCGTGTGCGAGGCCGCCGAACTTAACTGCGTCATCTCCAATGCCGCTTGGGAGGGGATGATCCCCGGCCTCATCAGCGGCAAATACGATGCGCTGATTTCGCAGCTGACGGTGACCGACAAGCGCCGCAAGGTCATCGCTTTCAGCGACATCTACAGCCATCCGATCTTCCGCTTCGTCGCGGCCAGTGATGCAGATCTCACGATCACGCCGGAAGGGCTTGCCGACAAGACCATCGCCGTTCAGCGCGGCACGCCGATGGATGCCTATGTCACCCGCGTTTATGCCGATTCCGATATCAAGCGCTACGACACCGGCAGCGCGCCCTATCTCGATCTGGAAAGCAAGCGCGCCGATGTCGTGCTCAGCTACCAGGCACAGATCACAGCAGGCTTCCTGAGCGGCGACAAGGCTGAAAGTTATGAGCTTGTCGGCCCGCAGCTGACCGGCGAGGACGCGCCGGAATTCGGCGAGGGCGTGGCGATTGCGATCAGCAAGAAAAACACCGCGCTTCTGGAAGAGATCAACAAGGGCCTCGAGATCGTCCGTGAAAACGGCACGCTGGATGCGCTCAACGCCCAGTATTTCGGCGACTGACGGACATGCTCGTCGATTACACCTGGACGATCCTGGCGGGAGGAGGGATGACCCTTCTCCTGGCCTTTGCCGCACTGTTGCTGTCGACGCTGATCGGCATGGCGGCAGCGCTCGCCAAGCGCTCGCACAGCAGGCCGTTGCGGGGCGCGGCGCAGGCCTACACCTTCATCGTCCGCGGGATTCCGGACCTCGTCATGATCCTGCTGGTGTTCTACAGCCTGCCGGCGCTGCTCAACCAGCTGTTCCAGCTCTGGGGTCTGGACTGGTGGGTCGAGTTTCCGCCGCTTGCGACCGGGATTGCGACGCTGGGGCTGATTTTCGGCGCCTATATGACCGAAACCTTCCGCTTTGCGCTGGAAAACATTCCGCACGGCCAGATCGAGGCGGCGCAGGCCTTCGGCCTCGGACGGGCGCGGATCTTCTTCCGGATCGTGCTGCCGCAGCTCATCCGGCTGGCGCTGCCGGGGTTTACCAACAATTGGCTGGTGCTGGCCAAGGCAACGGCGCTGGTTTCGCTGATCGGACTTCAGGACGTCATGTTCCGGGCCAAGGGCGCAGCTGAGGCGACGGGACAGCCCTTTACCTTCTATCTCGTTGCGGGCGCATTCTATCTGGCCCTCACGCTGCTTTCCACATTCTGCCTCGCGCGTGTCGCGACCCATTTCAATGCGGGAATGAGAAAGGCCGGAGCATGAACTGGGATATCATCGCCGAAAACAGCGGCCTGTTTCTCGAAGGCGCGAAACTGACTCTGGTGCTGACCTTTGTCGCCCTTCTTCTGGCTTTTGCCATCGCCGTGCCGCTGTCTTTCCTGCGCAACAGCAATAACCGTGCGATCCGCGGCGCGGTTCACGCCTATACGCTGATCTTTCGCGGAACTCCGCTTCTGGTGCAGCTCTTCCTGATCTATTTCGGCCTGGCACAGTTCGAGCTGATCCAGACGAGTTTTCTGTGGCCCTGGCTTTCGAGCCCGATGGTCTGCGTCCTGATGGCGCTTGCGCTGAATTCCGGGGCTTACACCACCGAGATATTCGCCGGTGCGCTTCGGCACATTCCGCACGGCGAGATCGAAGCGGCGCGCGCCTTCGGCATTCCCCCGCTTGCCGCGGCCCGACGCATCCTGCTGCCGGCCATGCTGACCCGCGCGCTGCCACTTTACGGCAACGAGATGATCATGATGCTGCATGCGACCTCGCTTGCGAGCACGGTGACGCTTCTGGAGACGACCGGCGTTGCCCGGCAGATCTCGCTCAACGACTATATTCAGTTCGAACCCTACGTGACGGCGGCCGGCATCTATCTGGTGATGACCTTCGTGCTGGTCTCCGCCTTCCAGCTCGTTCAGCGCCGCTATGCCGGATACCTGCAGCCAAGACGGCACTGACCGCGCGGACAATCCGCATTCAAACAATGACAAGCGATCTGCCCGCGTCCCGGTCCCGGCAGACAAGGAGAAGACATGACTGAATCCGTCGATCTCGGCGTTCTTTTCGGCGCAGCCGCCGACACCAAAACCTTCCTCGGGCTGGACGCCTGCGGCGATCTGACCACGCTCGACGCTCCGATCGCCATCATCGGCGCACCCTGCGCCACGCCCTATGCCAGCGCCGGCGCCTATTGCCGCAATGGTCCCGATGCGCTCAGACGGGCAACCGCGCCCCTGACAGCCAATGTCGACCATTTCGACTTCGACCTCGGCGGCCCGGTGTTTCCCGAGGCCGGGCTGCGCGCCGTCGATTGCGGCAACCTGCCCTTCGACGAAAATGATGCGGCAGGCAACCGGGACACGATCCGCAAGGCCGTCAGCGCGGTCGTCTCACGCGGGGCCGTTCCCGTACTGCTCGGCGGCGACGATTCCATTCCGATCCCGATGATCGACGCTCTCTCCGAAACCGGCCGGAAATATACCATCGTTCAGATCGACGCCCATATCGACTGGCGCGATTCCCACATGGGCGAGAACATGGGGCTGTCGTCGACAATGCGCCGGGCATCCGAAATGGGCCATATCGAGCGGATCATTCAGGTCGGCGCGCGCGGCATCGGCTCGGCGAGGGCGTCGGACGTTGAGGATGCCAAACGGTGGGGCGCCAGCCTCTTTACCGCCCATCAGCTCGATCGCGACGGCCTCGCGCCGGCGCTCGACATGATCCCGGATGGTTCCGATGTCATCGTCTGTTTCGATGCCGATGCACTCGATTCCACGCTTGTGCCGGGCGTAATCGCGCGCGGTCCGGGCGGGCTCTCCTATTTTCAGACCCTCGACCTTCTGTTCGGGATTGCCAAACGCGGCCGCATCGCCGCGATGGATTTTGTCGAATTCATGCCGGAGCGCGACATCGATGGGATGGGCGCGCTGTCGTTTGCCCGCGTCATCACCTCCGCGCTCGGCATTCTGGCGCGCCAGCGCGCCACGGCAAAAGCTATCTAGCCTGATGACGGAACTGCTTCCCCTTGATCCTTGGGGAAGCGCTGATGCGCACCTCTGTCACGGAGTTTCAGACGTCTTGGCGCAGGCGTGAGCGATATAGACGGCGATCATGGTGGTCGCCAATGATGTCATCGCAGTAATGACGCCGTTTGCTATCGGGATTGCGAGTTCGCCGATATGGCCGATGGTGCTATCGCGACTGTACGGAGCCGATATCCTGGCATGCAAACATTCCGCAGCTCATTTGCCGTCCTTTCCGCTTTGTGACCTCTAAAGATCACACCTCTGGCACACTGCGATGCCGTCTGGGGAGGGCGGCAACCACCCCATCTTGTTCCGACCCCAACCGGGCAATGGCCCGACACGAAGCAGGGTTTCAAGGCTTGCTTTGACACTACGCCTCGAGGCGTTTTCCGGACTGCTTGTCGAAAAAATGCAGTTTGTCCGGGGTGGGCGTGATGTGGACCGTCTCGCCTAGCCGGAGCGGCATGATCCCGCGGGGCGCGCATGTTACGATTGTTCCGCCGATATCAACTTCCACATGCGTTTCGGAGCCGAGCACCTCGATATCGTAAACCCTGCCGGCAATGCCAGTTTCTGAGAGGGCCAGGTCTTCCGGACGTATGGCAAGTGTCACCGGTCCCTCAGGCAGATTTGTCACGGCGGCAGCCCGCCCGTCGACAAGGACGCAGGTCTTCCTGCCGTCACGCTGCTCGATCCGCGCGTCGATGAAGTTCATCTCCGGCGAGCCGATGAACCCGGCGACGAATGTGTTTGCCGGGCGGGTGTAGAGTTCCATCGGCGGGCCGACCTGCTGGACCTCTCCATCCTTCAGGAGCACCACGCGGTCGGCCAGCGTCATCGCCTCGACCTGATCATGGGTGACGTAGATCGAGGTCGATCCGAGCCTGCGGTGAAGCTGACGGATCTGGTGGCGCATTTCCACGCGCAGCTTGGCGTCGAGATTGGAAAGCGGCTCATCGAACAAAAAGACGCGCGGATCGCGGATGATCGCCCGCCCCATCGCCACCCGCTGGCGCTGGCCGCCCGAAAGGTCCCTGGGCCTGCGATGGAGCAGCGCGTCCATGCCGATCGTCTTCGAGGTTTCCTTGACGCGGGTGGCGAGCGCTTCGCCGCTTTCGCCCCGAATCTTCATCGGAAAGCCGATATTTTCGTCGACGCTGAAATGCGGGTAGAGCGCATAGGACTGGAACACCATCGCGATGTCGCGCTCGCGCGCTTCCATGTCGTTGACCACCTCGCCGCCGATCCTCATCGTGCCTGACGATATGGTCTCGAGCCCCGCGATCATGCGCAACAGGGTGGACTTGCCGCAGCCGGAAGGACCGACCAGCACCACGAACTCGCCTTCGGCGATCGACAGGTTGATATCGCTGAGGGCCTGGAACCGGCCGAAATTCTTGCAAATGGACTGAAGCTCGACAGTGGACATTCTTGTCTCCCAGAGCATTTCGCAGTCAGGTCGAACCACCTGACGTTCGCGACAATGCGTTTAAACTCTACTTCACCGAACCGGCGGTCAGGCCGCGCACGATAAAGCGCTGGCCGAGGAACATGAGCACGATCGCCGGCAGCGCCGACAGCACAGATGCGGCAGCCATTTCGCCATGCTGGATTTCATATTGTCCCGCATAGGCCGCTATCGCGACAGGAACGGTCATCGTGTCCTTGGCGGTCAGATTGAGGGCGATCGAGAACTCGCTCCACGAGAAGATGAAGGCGAGCAGCCCGGCTGCAATGAGCCCCGGCACGACCAGCGGCAGCAGGATCTTGCGAAACGCGGTGGTGCGCCGGCATCCGTCGATCATCGCCGCCTGCTCGAGATCTCTCGGAATATTGTCGAAGGCCGCCATCATCAGCCAGATGGTCATGGGCAGGTTGATGACGATGTGGGTCAGGACCAGCGCCGTCAGCGTGTCGAACAGGCCGATCTGGCGGAACATCACGTACCACGGGCCGACAAGCGTGATCGGCGGAACGATGTTGAAGATCAACGTCCAGGCGAGGAAGATCGCGCTGAACATGCCGGAACTGCGCCGCCACGCCAGCGAATAGGCCGCAAGTGTGCCGATCGCCAGCACGACGACCGTGCTCACGATGCCGACGATCAAGCTGTTCAGGAGGTTTTGCGGAAAATCCGAGCTTCGACCGAACAGGACCTGCTGATAGTTCGAGAATGTCGCCTCGAAGGGGAACTGCCCCATCAGTATCGCGATCTGGTATTTGAGCGAAACGACGACGATCCAGAGAAACGGAGCGGCGACGAGCAGAAGCGCGAATGCGACCAACGCCCAGATGCTTGCATTCTTTGCGGGTTTTCTGACCATCAGCGTGCCCTCGCCAGTCGACGCTGCGCCAGCGCGAAGGCGCCGAGATAGGCACAGACGATGGCAATCGTGATCAGGGCGATCAGCGCGCCATAGCCAAGCTGGTTCTGTTTGAAGAAGACCTTGTAGACGTAGAGGCTGATGACTTCGGTTGCCGTGCCGGGGCCGCCCGACGTCAGCAGATAGATCTGGTCGAACACCTTGAAGGCAACGATCGAGCGGAAGATGAAGGCGACCATCAGCGCCGGCCACATCAGCGGAATGACGATGTGGCGCAGCTTCTGGGCGTAGCTCGCGCCATCGATGGACGAGGCTTCCATGACCTCTTCCGGCAGCGCCTCAAGGCCCGCCAGCAGGATCAGGAACACCAGCGGCGTCCAGTGCCAGATATCGACGATGATGACCGCGATCAGCGCGGTGCTCGTCGATCCGAGCAGGTCCATCGGGGGAATGCCGACCAGCCCGAAAAGCCAGTTGATGACGCCGAATTCGGGATTATACATCAGCCGCCACATATTGCCGATGGCGACCGGCGGGATGAGGATCGGCAGAAGCATGCCGGTGCGCACCAGCCCGCGACCGCGCACGATTTCGCTGACGGCCAGCGCCAGCGCAAATCCGAACACCATCTCGAAGGCTGTCGCAACCAGGACGAAGATCAGCGTGTTGCCCATCGCCCTGCGGAACACCCAGTCGTCGGCGAGCTTGGCGAGGTTTTCCAGAAAAGCGGGCGTGCGAACCAGTTCGCCGCCTTCGAAGGTGATCGTCGAAGCCGCCATCTGGAACAGCTCGATCAGCGGAAACACGCTCAGCGCCAGGAAGAACGCGGCGGCCGGCAGGATCGCCAGCAGTTTGAAATGACGGTCGATGAAGGCCCATAACGGCTCGAGCGGACCCGTCTTGCCAACATGCGAGCTTGGCTGCGTCTTGTGCGACATGCAGAACTCCGGCGAAAGGGCGGGGCCGCCATTGGCGGCCCCGGATTTCTGTGTTGAAACGTCCGCTTAGAGCGGCTGCAGCATGCCGGTCTTGCGGCCGGATTTTTCGAGGATAGCGTGGATTTCCTCTGCTGCGGTATTCAGCGCTTCTTCCGGTGTCAGTTCGCCGATCAGGGCCTGGTTCAGCCTGAGGCCGAGGACTTCCTCAACCTGCGCGCCTTCCTTGTAGAGGAGCACCTGGGTCGCGTTCTCGGCAACGGTCGCGTAGGGCTCCATCCACCGATACTTGGCGTCCTGGGACAGCGGCCCGCGCAGCGTGTCGAACCGCACCGGAATGCCGCCCGCCTCGGCGTAGAGTTGCTGCGCATCAGCGGTCATGAAGTAGTCGACGAATTCGAGGGCAGATTGTTTGCGCTCATCCGAAATGTTTTCGGGGATGGCCATCTGCCAGCTTCCGAAGACGCCTGCAGGCTTGCCGCCGGCAGGATAGGGCATCGGCGCATAGCCGATCTTGTCGACCACGATCGATTTCTGCGGGTCGTCCATCTGTGCCTGGGCGGCAACAACAATGCCGGCCTGCGCGGCCTTGCCCGTGACGGTGAGCTGGATCATCTCGCTCTGACCAACGGAGCCCGGATTGTCCACGCTGCAGTCATTGTTGATCTTGAGGAACATGTTCAGCGCCTCAAGCACTTCCGGACTGTTGAAGGTCACGGTGAAGTCGCCGTTTTCAGGGTCCTTCAGGATCGAGCCGCCATAGGCGAGCATATGCGGGGTGAAGGCGAAGCGGATCGGGTTGCCGCGTTCGCCGCGCAGCACCGCGCCATACATGTCGGGCGGATTGTTGAGCGCCGCGCAATTGGCCAGCACGTCGTCATAGGTCGCCGGCGGCGTGTCGATAAGGTCGGAGCGGTAGTACCACAGATGGGCGTTGGCATTCGGGCTGAACGCCATCAGCTTGCCGCCATCGGGGGTCGGCCACTGCTTGTCCTCGTTCCAGTAGATCGAGCCGCCGGCTGTGATCGCCTCGTCGGGCAGCTTGAAGTCCGGATCGATATCGTTGAACGGCGAAAGGAAGCCGCCGGAGTAGAACTCGACCACCCAGCCATTGTCGAGATTGACGAGGTCATAGGGGCTTTCCTGCCCGCGCACGGCATTGCGGGCCTTTTCGAGCAGGCCGCCATAGGGCGTTCTGTCGATTTCGACGGTGTTGCCGGTGTCCTTCTCGTATTGGTCCACCACGGCCTCGAAGCCCGCATACCATGGCGAGCTGTTGACCAGGATGGTGATCGGCTCGGCGGCGTTGGCGGACAGCGTCGTGCCCGCCATCAGCGTGGCGATGCCGATGGCGCCGGTCCAGCCGGCTTTTGAAATCGATGAAAGCAGTCCCATTTTTTCCTCCCTTTGGTCCTGTAACTGATGTCCGATGCGTAGATTCTCTAGGCCGGCGCGAGTCCGTATCGCGTGTAGATCTCTTCCGGGCAGTCATGGTCTGCAAGCACGCGGCAAAGCGCGTCCCTAAGACGGGTTTCTATGGTCTCGTCGCGAAACGGGCTTTCCTGCTGCGGATCGCCCTCAAGGTCGTAAAGCCGCGTGCCGATATCCTGGAACGCTTCGCCGTCATGGATCGGAATGCGCGCCGCGTTCATCAGCGCGTCGATCTTCAGTATCGGCATCTCCTTGGTGAAGCCGAACGGTTCCCGAAGCTCGGCGGTTTTCATTTCCTCGGAACTGAAGGGCGCGCGGATATGCAATGGCATCAGCGTGTATTCGTAAAGGCCGGGCGCATAGAGATCCTCCGGATAGATGTAATAGGCGTAGTGCCCGTCATTGACGCCGATCGGCCCGCCGAACATGCCGTAGATCGCAACTTCATGTTCGTCGTCTTCGGCAAGCACCGAACTGCCGCAGACTTCAGCAGGAACATCCACCCCGAAAAGGTCGAGCAGCGTCGGCATGAGGTCATGGGTCTGGGTCAGGCGATCCGAACGTGTGCCGCCGCGTTCCGGCGTGCGCGGGTCATGAACCATCAGCGGGATATTGGCGAGTTCCTGATAGTAGGGCTGCAAGTTCTTGCCCCACCAGTCATGCTCGGACAGCAGCAGACCGTGGTCGGTCGAAACGATCAGCGCCGTATCCTTCCACATGTCGTGCTCGTCCATATAGTCGAGCAGCTTGCCGAAATACTCGTCGCACATGGAAACGAGCGCCGCATAGTTGGCGCGGATTTCGGCGATTTCTTCCGGGCTGTCATTGACCTTGGCATAAAGCGGCCAGTCGAGAACGCCGCCGTTCCAGCCGGTCTTGTAGGCCTCCTTGAAGCGGTCCGGCGCGCGGAACGGCTCATGCGGGTCGAAGCATTCCAGCATCATCAGCCAGTTGTCGGCCTTGTGATTGACATCAAGGAAATCGAAAGCAGAGGCGAAACAGCGCGGCCCGGGAAAATCTTCCTCCTCGGTGAGGAAGGTGTTGTTGATAGCATGCTGAAAGCGCACCGCCGCACGGCCGTGCGGCTTCTCGCCTTCGCCGAAGGGATAGTGCTTGTTGGCATAGATCTCGCGGAAGCGCTCCAGCGGGGGCTCGACCATGGCTTTCCACGGGTCGTATTCCTGTCCGCGAATGAAGTCGTAGCTGGTGAAGCGGTTGTGATAGGTCGCGCCGCCATCCTCGAAATAGTGCAGATGGTCGGTCACGAGATGGCTGTATATGCCGCCATTGCGCAGGAGTTCCGGGAATGAGTTGTCGAACGGCTCGAGCGGCCCCCAGCTTCGGTGCATGAAGTTCATGCGGCCGGTATGGAGGTCACGGCGCGCCGGCATGCAGGGCAGAGAGCCGACATAGTGATTGTCGTAAACGATGGAGCGTTCCGCAAACCGATCGAAATTCGGGGTCTTCACAGACCCCAGGCCATAGGCCTCTATGGCCGTCTTGTTCAGCGAATCGAACAGGCAGAAGATCGCTCGCATACATGTCCTCCCAAAAATTCCTTGGGGGATCAGTAGCCTTAAGTAGTATTCATGACTAATATCAATTTTGAAATTGATATTGGAAAAGCCGATATGCAGGATACCTATATTCATCTGGCCCGCCGCTTTGTCGCCGTCAGCGATGCCGGCAGCATCAAGCGGGCCTCGCAGGACCTCAACCTGTCGCAGCCGGCGCTGACGCAGTCGGTACAGAATATCGAGGATATCTTCGGCTGCAGGCTGTTCGAACGCAGCCAGAAGGGCATCGTGCTCACGGCGATGGGTGAACGGCTCTACGTACGCTCGCGCCGCATGCTGGATGAACTGGCGCTGGCGCGGGAGGAGATCAGCGATCTGGCGACGGGGCGGATCGGCGCGCTCAGAATTTCGGCGGGCATGGCCTGGGGCTATTGTTACCTGCCGGATATCATCCGCAGGCTGCAGGAACAGTTTCCGGAGCTCGAGGTCGATCTCGATATCGCGGTCAGCGCGAAGGCATTGGCGGCGCTGAGGGAAGGACGCGCCGATGTCGTCTTTGGCTCCGACAACGCGACCTTTCAGGAGGAAGGCTTTGTCAGGTCCACCTTGGTGACCGTGGACTTCGCGGTTGCCTGTGGTCTGCCGTCGCCGCTGTCGAAGCGGGAAAGCGTCAAGCTCGACGACGTTTTTGAATCGCCGGTCGTGATCTATCAGGACGACACCGAACTGATCGACCGCGTCCTGACCCGCATCGAGCAGAAGGCCGGGCGATCCCTCAATATCGCGGTGAAGACCAAGTCCTTGCTGGCGACCCTGGAACTGGTGCGCAGCGGACGCTATGTCGCCTTCATCGCGCGACCGTTCCTGGAGCGGTTTTCGGGACCCGATATCAAAGTATTGCCGCTCGATGAGCCGCTCTATCAGTTTCCAACGGCGATCTATTATCGCAAGACGCTGACCCATGCCGCACCGTTCAGGACGCTTCTGGGCTTTCTGGACGAGTTCAGGGCGACGAACGGTCCTCGTTAAAGGCGGGATGTCTGGAGTGATCGTCAATCACCCCGTCGGCGACAAAACACTAGAATCGATAAGGCGCTGCGCAATTGTCCTCCATGACCGCCCGAGGCCCGACTTCCGGCAGCGCCTGTCTCAGCAAATTCAGCATCGGTGCCAAATGCGGCACGGGCGGCGGTCGAAGACGTTTGGGATCGGCTGATGGCGGCATGACCAACACGGTTTTCAGACATGGCCACGACTTATAAAACGGGCTTTTACGCCTGATGGCACCCGAAACCGTCACCTGATGGCGAAGCCGACACACCCGTCTGAGGAATTCAGAAGTTTACCTTTCCCAAAAAGGGCCGTCGGTTCATATCCCTTCAAGACCTGATGCTGTC
>NZ_DEPM01000188.1:0-5992 GCF_002358775.1 Martelella sp. UBA3392 | reverse complement strand
TGCCGCGGGATCGATGCCGAAGGCGTCAGCGACGCGATCCGCGAGATGCGCGATGCCGGGGTCGAGATCATCGACAGCGACGCCGCGATCGCGGGTTGAGCATTCCTTAATCCACCCATCAACCGAACTGATTTGTGTTGCCCGCTTCAACCGGCTAAGCGGTGATAATGTCCCTCGATTTCCTTATCCGGGCTTGCCGCCTGATGACCTCATCTTGTTTTTCGCTCCGGCCCACGGAAGGTCTCCGTCATGGCTGACGCCCCCGATTTTCTGACCGGCATGCGCTCCGGCGTGGTGCCGGCGCTTTCGGCGGCGCCGTTCGGCGTCCTGTTCGGTGCCGTCGCCGTGGCGCAGGGGCAGAGCGTGGCCGAGACCGCGCTGATGAGCCTGACGATATTCGCCGGCGCAAGCCAGTTGGTGGGCGTGGAGCTGTTTGGCCAGCATGTCGCGGCCTGGATCATCGTCGCCTCGATCCTTGCAGTCAACTTCCGTCACGTGCTCTATTCGGCGGCGGTCACACCGATCCTCTCGCGTTTTTCATGGCCCGAGCGCCTTGCCTCCTTCTTCTTCCTGACCGATCCGCAATTCGCCGAAACGCTGAAGCGCGAGGATGCGGGCGCGCCGGTGACCTTTACCTGGTATATCGGCATGGCGATCTGCTTCTATGCCATCTGGAACGTGATGACGCTGATCGGGGCGACCCTCGGCGGGTTCATCGAAAACCCGGAAGCCCTCGGGCTGGACGTGCTGCTGCCCATCTATTTCCTGAACATCGTCATCGGCTTTCGGCGGCGGGCGAACTATCTGCCCGTGGTGGTGGTCAGCGCCATCGGTTCGGTGGTCGCCTTCATAACCATCGGTTCGCCCTGGCATGTCAGCGTAGGGGCCTTTGCCGGGATCCTGCTGGCCGCGGCACTGCCGCCCCAGCCTGCCGGCAAGGCGGACAAGCCATGAGCAATTTCACCGATGATCACATCGTGCTGGTCATTCTGGCCGCAGCGCTTGCAACCTACATGACGCGGATTGCGGGCTATCTCCTGCTTTCGGCGGTCTCGCACATCCCGCCGCGGGTCGAAGCGGCGCTCAACGCGATTCCGGCCGCGGTGCTGACGACGCTGGTCGCGCCTGCCTTCTATGCCGGGGGATGGGACACGAAACTCGCCCTGGCCGCCGCTCTCCTGCTCGGGTTGCGCTACGCCTCGCCTCTGCCGATGATCGCGGTCGGCTGGGCGGTGGTGATGATCGCGCGCTATTTCGTCATTGGCTGAGAGGCCTTGTGGCCGCCTCCAGCCAGCGCCGCTCGGCCTCGCTTGCCGCCAGCGGAGCTAGTTTTTCGCGCACCTCGCCATGATAGGCATCAAGCCAGGCGATCTCCTCGGCGCTCAGCAGCGTTGGCAGGATCAGCCTCAGATCGATCGGGCACCATGTCAGCGTCTCGAACCCGAGCATCGGGATTTCGCCGCCCTCGATCGGCTCGGCCTCTTTCACCAGAACCAGGTTTTCGATGCGGATGCCAAACGCGCCGGGGCGATAATAGCCGGGCTCGTTGGAAAGAATCATGCCGGGCTTCAGTTCGGCCGATCCCAGCCGCGATATCCGTTGCGGCCCCTCATGCACCGACAGATAGGAGCCGACGCCGTGGCCGGTTCCGTGGGCATAGTCGACGCCGGCCTGCCACAGCGCGGCGCGGGCAAACGGGTCGAGATCCATGCCGCGCGTGCCCGCCGGAAACCGTGCCCGCGAGATCGCGATCATGCCCTTCAGCACCAGCGTGAAGAATTTCTTCTGCGCGTCATCGACTTCGCCGACCGCAATCGTGCGGGTGATATCGGTGGTGCCGTTCTGGTACTGCGCGCCGGAATCGACGAGATACATCTCGCCGGGCTGGAGCATGCGGCTGGTCTCGCTGGTGACGCGGTAGTGGATGATCGCGGCATTCGGTCCCGCCCCCGAGATCGTGTCGAATGAGATGTCGCGCAGCGGGTTCTGCATCCGCATTCCGGTCTCGGCGCGCGCCGCCTCCAGCGCGCTTGCCGCATCGATCTCGCTGACCGTGCCGGGCGTCTGGCCATCGAGCCATGAGAGAAACGAAACCATGGCCGCGCCGTCCTGCAGATGGGCGGCGCGCGTGCCCGCCTGTTCCGCCGGGTTCTTGACCGCGCGGGCGGGCGCAACCGGGTCGGGCGCATTCTGCCATTTTCCGCCGGCCGCCTCCACGATCTGCACCATGGCATAGGGCACCGCCGCGCGATCGAGGAGCAGCGTTTCGCCCGCCGCCGCGATCGCCGCAAGCGCATCGGAAATCGCTTCGGGCGGCAGCAAACCGGCAAGCGGCTCGAGGTGGCCGGCGGCCTCGCCGGCCACTTTTTCCGGCATCACGAACAGCATCGCCGCGCCATCCGCCTTCACGATCGCGCGCGACAAGGGGGCCGGCGTATGGGCAACGTCATTGCCGCGGATGTTGAACAGCCAGGCGACCGAGGTCGAATCGGCGATCAGCACCGCGTCGGCCTTCTTCTCGCGCAGCATTTCGGCAATGGCCGCGATCTTCTCAGTAGCCGATTGTCCGGCCAGATCGCTGTTCTGAACGGTGACGGGCGCGGAGGGCACAGCCGGACGATCGGCCCATATGCCGTCAATCGGGTTTTCGGAAAGCAGTACAAGTTCGCCGCCGATGTCGGCCAGCGCGGATTGCAGCTTCTCGACCTCCGCCGGCGTATGCAGCCAGGGATCGATGCCGAGCTTCAACCCCTTCGGCTTGTGCGCGCCGAGCCATGCGGAAGGCGGGCAGCCGACAAGATCGCCGGCGGTGATGAGTTCGGCATCGGTCTGGGCGGCAAGCTGGGTGGTGTAGCGGCCATCGACGAACACCACAGCCTGTTCTTCCATCACCAGTGCAATGCCCGCCGATCCGGTAAAGCCGGTCAGCCAGGCCAGCCGCTCGGCCGATGGCGGCACATATTCGCCCTGATACTCATCGGTGCGCGGCACCAGAAAGGCGTTGATGCCGAGGGCTGGAAACAGCGCGCGCAGGGCGGCGATGCGCGGGGCGGCCTGTTCGGGGCGGGAGGAAACGTCGAAGGACTGAAACATGAATGGCTACCACCGGATAATTGTCGGCGCGACGATAGCTGATCGGACGCCGGATCGGAATCGTTTTCCGCCGCTTTTTTACGCGCGCGGGTAATCGCGCCAAGCATGCAAGAGGTGCATGGCTCCCATGACCCAGCCCACCTGCCTCAACGCCGGGCATGCATCTATATTGGGCACAGTTGATCAATGAAGGCCTCGCGCCGAACCGGATTTCCGGTTTGAAAGCGGCAGGGCCGATTGGATCGGCGGCCGACACCGCATTCCGATCATCAAGACAGGGAGTTACCGAAATGGGCTTTTTCCGCACCGCCTACAAGAATCTTACCGAGGCTCGCCAGCGTCAGGCAGACCGTTTCGTCGCCGGCGCCCTGCTGCGCCTTGACGACGCGTCTCTCAATGAGATCGGCAAATCCCGCGCCGAACTCACCGACAAAAGGCCTGGACGCACGCGTCTCTGATCTGCCGTATCGCTGAAGCGTTGAATATTGCGCCTGCTTGAGCTTGCTCGCGGGCGCAATGTCGTTTTCAAAGGCCGCCCCCGGGGTGGCCTTTTCTGTTTGCAGTCCGCGCCAGAGGCTAGTCGACCTCGGGAAACAGCAATTCGACGATGTAGCTCGGGTCGAAGCGGGTATCGAGCATGCCATAGGTGGAGCGCCAGCCGGCGGCGAGGCGGGTCTCCAGGAAGGCATCGGCAATCCGCCCGGCCCCAAGCCGGTAAAGTTCCGCAGCGCCGGCGGCGAGCGCCAGTTGCTCGACGAAGATACGGGCAGCACTCTCATCGCTCTTGCAGAGCGCCATCGCCGCGCGCAGCAGTTCCACGATCTTGCCCCCCGAAGCGCCGAGATCGCGCGCGATGACCTGGAACACGGCCTCGAACAATTCGCCGCCATGCTCCACGACCCGGCGCAGGTCGAGCGCCATCAGATTTCCGCCGCCGTCATGCATCGCGAGACCGGGCGCATCGCGATAGTGGCGGGCGATCGCCCGATCCTCGACAAAGCCATTGCCGCCCATTGCCTCCATCGCCTCGGCCACCACGGCGGACGCGATCTTCGTGGTCCAGTATTTGGTAACCGGGGTCATGACCCGGGCATAGGCCGCCTCCTCGGCGCTGTCGCGGGCGCGGTCGAAGCTTTCGGCAAGCCGGAACGACAGCGCGCCGGCGGCGGCGACATCGAGCGCGAGATCGGCGAGCACCCGCATCATCAGCGGCTGGACCACAAGCGTGCGCCCGGCCACCTTGCGCCCGCGCGCGGCATGCGTCGCTTCGGCCACCGCCGCGCGCATCAGGCCCGAGGCGATCACGGCGCTGTCGAGCCGCATCAGCGTCAGCATGTCGAGGATCGTCCTCAGCCCGCCATCCGGCGGCCCGAGCAGGAAGCCGAAGGCATCGGCAAATTCCACCTCAGCGGCCGCATTGGAGCGAAGCCCCAGCTTGTCCTTGAGGCGCTGGTAGCGCAGTGCATTGCCCCTGCCCTCGTCCAGAAGCCGCGGCACCAGGAAGCATCCGGGCTTGCCGTCGACATCGGCGAGCATGATGAAGGCGTCGCTCATCGGCGCGGAGACAAACCATTTGTGCCCGGAAAGCCGATAGACCCCTTCGCTGACCCGGTGCGCCTTGGTGGCGAGCGCGCGCATATCGCTGCCGGCCTGCTTTTCAGCGACGGCGAGCCCGATCGTGGCGGAGGTCTTCTGGTTCTGGGCGCGGTTGGTCGAATCATACTTGCGCGACAGGATTTTCGGCGCCCATTCGTCGCGCAGCTGCGGGGCCGCGGCGAGAACGGCAAGCGAGGCGGAGGTCGACGACAGCGGCTCCAGATGCCCGCATTCGAGCTGGGCGGAGAGGAACAGCCGGACGGCGCGCAGCTTGTGGGCCTTGGACTTCGAATCCGCGTCGCGCGGCGCTTCCCACAGCAGGGAATGCAGGCCGGACGCCATCGAACGGCGCATCAGCGCATGCCAGGCCGGATGGAAAGAGACGACGTCGAGCCGCTCGCCCGCCGGTCCGTGGGTCTTGAGCTGCGGCAGGCTGGTATTGGCCATCTGCGCAAGTTCCTGCGCGTCGGGCGAGGTGACGTATCGCCCGATCGCGTCGAACTCGTCGCGCAGCGGCCGTCCGAGCGAGCGCGTCAGATCTCCGAGCAGCGGGTCCGACTGGAACGCGTTGAGGTTGCTCCACGGTCGCGGCTGGTTCAGGGTCTTGTAAATGTCGGTGTCTGCCATCGGCGCACACATGGTTCCATTTTCAGCTTATCCGCAGTTGGCATGCTTCGATATCATCTGTCAAAGCTTGCGGCGAGGCCGGCGAGCCATTATAGACGCCAGGACTTCCCGCGACGGACCGCCCGACCTCATATGGAGGAAAGCTTCATGGTCTTCTTTCCCCACCGACATCTCATCGGCATCAAGGGGCTTTCTCCCATCGATATCAACACCCTTCTCGACAAGGCCGAAGAGGCGATCGCCTTCAACCGGTCGCGCGAGAAGAAGAACGCCGTGCTGCGCGGCCTCACCCAGATAAACCTGTTCTTCGAGGCCTCGACCCGAACCCAGGCCTCGTTCGAGCTGGCCGGCAAGCGGCTCGGCGCGGATGTGATGAACATGTCGGTCGGCAATTCCTCGGTCAAGAAGGGCGAGACGCTGATCGATACGGCGATGACGCTGAACGCCATGCACCCGGATGTGCTGGTGATCCGGCACTCCTCGGCTGGCGCTGCCGAACTGCTCTCCCAGAAGGTCGCCTGCTCTGTGATCAACGCCGGCGACGGGGCGCATGAGCATCCGACCCAGGCGCTGCTCGACGCGATGACGATCAGGCAGGCGAAGGGCCGGCTCGACAATATCGTGGTGGCGATCTGCGGCGACATCCTGCATTCACGCGTCGCCCGCTCCAACATCA
>NZ_DEPM01000256.1:552-8191 GCF_002358775.1 Martelella sp. UBA3392 | reverse complement strand
GAAGGCCGCCGGCGGCGATGCCGAGAACTACGATGAGGTGCGCTACGAGGGCTATGGTCCCGGCGGTGTCGCCGTGATCGTCGAGGCGCTCTCCGACAACCGCAACCGCACCGCCTCCAACGTTCGCTCGATCTTCACCAAGGCCGGCGGCGCGCTCGGCGAAACCGGTTCGGTCGCCTTCTCCTTCGACCATGTCGGCGAGATCGTCTACAAGCCCGAAGCCGGCGAGGCCGATGCGATCATGGAAGCCGCGATCGAGGCCGGCGCCGAAGATGTCGTTTCCGACGAGGACGGCCACACCATCTACTGCGGCTTCGAGGATATCAACGAGGTCTCCTCCGCCCTTGAAAAGGCGCTCGGCGAGGCCGAAAGCGTCAAGGCGATCTGGAAGCCGCAGAACACCATCCCCGTCGACGAGGAACGCGCCACCTCGCTGATGAAGCTCATCGATAACCTTGAAGACGACGACGACGTCCAGAACGTCTACTCGAACTTCGAGGTCGACGACGAGGTGATGGCCAAGCTTTCAGCGTGAGGGTCTGACCGCCGGGGACGAACACATACGATGCCAGGATGGTCCTCGGCGACACATTTGGCGCGTAGTCTCACGATAGATTTCTGATTTCAGGCTTTGAAGGAAGATTCTCGGGAGAGTATTTTGTGGCTCAGTCGCAGACGTTTCCTTGGTGCCGGATTATCGCTGTTGGCACTCCCAAGAGTGGGGCGGGCCATGTCTGATGTCGTAGACCCGTATTTTCCCACGCTCGAAGCACTCGATGACTCGCTCAGGCGCTTTTCGATTTCTCCCGCTGACAAGCGAATGCTGCTGGGGTTAGCGCGCCCCACGGCAATCCTGTCCTCGGCGGCAATGCCCGATGCAGATATCCCTCTAGGCCAGGGCAAGATCGGCGGAGCGCCAGATATACCCCCAGGCATGATCTGGCCCGAACGGGAAGGTTATGCCGCCGCTGACAATTGGGCCGAGCGTGCAGCCGAAGCCAGGAAGAACAAGAAATTTACTAAAGAGATAGTCGAAGAATACGAGACGAAAGCCGTCCTTGCGGCAAGGCCGGCGCCTTTGATTTTTCTGATGCAGATCGACCTTGCTGCTTGTGCTGCCGCTGGCCCGATGGATCCCGACATTCCAAAAACGGGCAGGTTGCTTCTCTTCTACGATTTCGTCTTTGATCCCGGTTTCGGCGAACAGGAGCAAGAAAAAGCATTCCGGTTGATCTATCTGTCCGATGAAGCGCAGAAACTGGAACGTCGAGTCATTCCGGATTTTGGGCTTTCAGTCTGGGGAGATTTGTTGCCCCCGGAGCAGAGGGAAGGCGAAGCCCGACAGCAAGCGCAGCAATTACCGCCTGCATTGATCCACCCGAAATTCACTTACACCTTGCCTCATTTTCACTCCTACCCGATGATGGTGAACTACCCTTATCCGGAGGATATGCCGCATCTAGCTTGGGATGACCGGTTGCAATGGCCGATAAACGACGGCTGTCAACTGTTCGGCTGGCCCGAATTGGTTCAATATTCACCCGCGATCGACCTCGGCATGGAGGATGTAAATGCTCCGCATTACTATGATTTGCGTTTCATTCCGCAAATCAGGCAGTTGGCAAAACCGATCGCCAACTGGATACCACTCGTCTCAATCATGTATTACGATAACGACAGCGTTGATTTCAATGGCGGTTATTATGTGATGATCCGACGCACCGATTTACGCAACGGAGATTTTTCCAAAGCAGTGATTGTGTTTCAGACGGATTAGGGCGTTGGTCCGCCCATCTGCACCCGCAGTTGCCGGAACCCGCCTGCACCACAGTCATAGTCCAACGACGAGGTCATGGCGAAGCTTTCGGCGTGAGCCAAGACTGCCTTATTTCGCCTGGAAAAAAACCGCCGCATCATCGGCCTTTTGTCTGCCCGGACGGGTGCTAGCCTTTGGGAAACACAAAAGTCAAGCCGAAACGGGCGCCCCAGCGGTCCGGCCCGCCCTCCGGTGTTTCCGCCCAGTAGCGAACACCCGTCGTCAGATTGACCGGCTGCTTGCCGAACTTCACGAGCTTGCTCAGCGTCAGATCGATCGGAACCGACCAGATATCGTTCTTCCAGTCATACGTCGTCTCGGTGGTCAGCCCGAGGCTCCACGTCTTCGCAAACCGATAGGTCATGAAGGGCTGAAGGAATGTCGCGCTGATATCGGCCCTGTCACCATTGCCGGCAAAGGACCAGACGTGGCTGCCGAGGAACCCGACCGTGATCGGCCCCGTCTGCTTGGCGATCATCGCAGTCGGTCCGGCGCCCCATTTCTCTCCCCCGAGGTAATCATCTGTCGCTGTCGGCAACAGAAAGATCGGCCCCGCGCCCCAGATCAGGCCGGGAATGCCGCTGTTCGTCGGCGACAGAAACAGGCTGGTCGTGGTATCTCCAAGCCCGAACTGTTCTCCGGACGGACCGAAGACGTCATTTTGATAGACGACCGGTATGATTGTTCGGGTGATCAGGTTCCAGTTGTCGTTCAGCTCGAACGGTATGATCGGCTTGAACCTGACGTCGGATCGATCGCCGCCTGCCGACCCGTAACCTGTATCGTAGTTCATTTCCACCGGCACAACGACCATCGAAGCGAGCGGATTTGCAAGCTTCTCCGGAATGTCGGCATCCGTGCCCGCGGCGCTCTGGCTTGCTGCGGCCACAGCGAACAAAATGCCCATCACCGCGACCGGCACGAAGGTTCCTCTACGCATATGCTTTCCTCCCGATATACGAAAATATAACGGGTAAAGATAGAACATCTTTCTCAATAATAATAATTAAAACAAATAATATACATTGCTTGTGAATAATTTTCGAATTAAATTCATAGTATATATATCAATATACGAAATTTTACCAAAAGCCGGGAAATAAACGCCGCAGACGCCACTCTCGCCGTTTGGCGCTCGAACAGCACGACAAAATGAGCGTTGTAATTCTGCACAACGACACGAAAAAGCGGAACTCCTGCATCCAATACATTTGATATCGACTTGCAACTTTAAGAGTTTATGTGTGAATAAAACTTCTCTTTGGTTGCAGCGGAGCGGTGAATGCGTATCACGACATGCGGATTGATGCTGGCCTTTGTGATGGCCGGCAGTGCGGCGGCCGATGACTCGAACGCCGATCTGGCCAAGCAGCTTTCAAATCCAGTCGCGCCGCTGACGGTGTTGCCGTTCCAGTTCAACTATGACCGCGGCTATGGTCCCCAAAAGGGCGATCAGTTGCAGCTCAATGTTCAGCCGATCATCCCCTTCAACCTGAACGCGGACTGGAATCTGATCACCCGCACCATCGTCTCGATCGAGCAGCAAAGCGATATCGCCGGTCCTTCCGGCGACCAGTTCGGCCTGGGCGATACGCTGCTGTCGCTGTTCGTCTCGCCCGTCGACAGCGGCGTGGACGGGCTGATCTGGGGCGCGGGGCCGGTTTTCCTTCTGCCCACGGCGACCGATGATCTGCTCGGAACTGAAAAATGGGGCGCGGGGCCGACCGGGGTCTTCGCGCTTGAGCACGGGCCATGGACGACCGGGCTTCTCGCCAACCACGTCTGGTCCTATGCCGGCGCGGAGGACAGGAGCCGCATCTCGACCACGATGACCCAGCCCTTCATCTCCTACAACACCAGATCGGCCTGGACCTTCTCGCTCACCAGCGAGGCGGAATATGACTGGGTGGGCGAGGACTGGATCGTGCCGATCGACTTCACCGTCGGCAAGCTGGTGATGGCGGGCAGGCAACCGATCAGCCTGACGCTTGGCGCGCGCTACTGGGCGACCGCGCCGGACAACGGCCCGGAAGGCTGGGGCCTCCGGGCCGTGGTGAGCTTCGTGTTCCCGAAATAGCGCGGGATCAGGCTGCTTCCTTCAGTTCACTGCGCAGCGCGCCGAACATGCCGACGGCCTTCAGCCGCGCTTCCACCGAATGCACGGGCACGGAGATGATCACTTCGTCGGCCTTGGTGTCGGCCACGAAACCCGCCATCTTGGCCCTCGCCTTCTCCGGACCGCCGACCACCGCGAACTGGAAGGTGTGCTCGATCGACATTTTCTCCATCTCGGTCCAGATGCCGTCCATGCTTTCGACAGGCCGGGGCGTCTTGCCGCGGGCATTGCGGCGCAGCGCCACGAAGCTCTGCAGCGCCGAGGTGAACAGATAATCCGCCTCGTCATCGCTATCCGCCATCGCGCCCATCACCCCGACGATCACATAGGGCTTTTCGAGCTGCGCCGAGGGCTTGAAATTGGTGCGGTAGATGTGCAGCGCCTCGAACAGCATGTCGGGCGCGAAATGCGAGGCGAAGGCGTAAGGAAGGCCGAGCATGGCCGCCAGATGCGCGCTGTAGGTGGAGGAGCCGAGAATATAGATCGGCACCTTGGCCCCTGCCCCGGGATTGGCAAGCAGACGCTGGCCCTCGACCGGATCGTCCATCAACTGCTGCAACTCGACGATGTCGTTCGGGAAGGTCTGTGCTCCGGCGTCGAGATTGCGGCGCAGCGCCCGCGCCGTGTTCATGTCGGTGCCCGGCGCGCGGCCAAGGCCGAGATCGATGCGCCCCGGATAGAGCGCTTCCAGCGTGCCGAACTGTTCGGCGATCACCAGCGGCGAGTGATTGGGCAGCATGATGCCGCCGGAGCCGACGCGGATGGTGCTGGTCGCCCGCGCGGCCTCCGAGATCACCAGCGAGGTGGCTGCACTGGCAATGCCGGTCATGCCGTGGTGCTCGGCGAGCCAGAAACGGGTATAGCCCGCCGCCTCGGCCTTCTTCGCCATCTGCCGCGTGGCATCCAGCGCTTGCGAAATGGTGCCGCCTTCGACAACCGGACAAAGGTCGAGAATGGAGAATTTGGTCATGGAAAATCCTGTCCCGGAATGTGTGTCTTTGACACATAATTAGGAACTGGTGGTTGGATTTGCAAAGCCCGGCAGCCGCTATTGTGAAATGATCGATGCGCGGACGGGATCAGCCATCTGCGGCCTGCCGTCGCTGCGAGGCCACATGATCGATGAAGGCGCGCAGCGGCCGTGGCGTCAAGCGGCTGGAATAATAGAGGAAAGGCCCTTCGAAATCCGCGCACCAGTCTTCGAGAACCGGCACCAGTTCGCCGGTTTCGAAATGCGGCTCCAGCCAATTGCGGAAAGTTTGGATCAACCCGTGGCCGGCAATCGCCAGTTGGACAGCGGCGTGCCAACCCGCCGTGGCGATGATCAGACGCGCGGCCGGATCGAGTTTCAGGATTTCGCCATCCTTCTCGAACTCCCACTCCGTCAGCGCGCCGGAGGCGAACCGGAGGCGAATGCAATCATGGTCCAGCACATCACGCGGATGCAGCGGAGCGCCGCGGCGCGCGAGATAGTCCGGCGCGGCGGCGAGTGCTGGGCGCTGTCGCGCCGGGCCAATCGGCGTTGCGATCATGTCCTGCGCCAGATGTTCGCCGTAGCGGATGCCCGCGTCACAGCCGGTGGCGATCATGTCGGTGAAGCGGTCATCAACCAGAATTTCAAGCCGGACCTCGGGATGCGCCTTCGCGAACCCGTCGATGATTGGCGGCAGGATGTCCTCCATCACCGCGCCCGGCACCTGGATCTTCAGCCGCCCGCGCACCGCGCCCTCGCTGCTGGTCGCATCGGCGATTGCCGAGCGGGCCTCCGCGAGCACCGGTTCCAGACGGTCGGCCAGTTCGCGGCCCGCCTCGGTCAGGTGGACGTTGCGCGTGGTACGGATGAGAAGCGGGACGCCGAGCTCCCCTTCGAGCCGCGTCATGGTTTCGCTCACGGTGGAGGGTGAAACCCCGAGCTTTCTGGCGGCCGCCCGAAAGCCGCCCGCTCTCGTGATCACGAGGAAGGTCATCAGGTCATCGAAGGGCGGCAGCAAAGTATTGTTCGGCATGGCGATCACGGTATTCGAAATTGTCCGGATTATCAACCGGGCGCTTTCCTCCTATATCCCCGCCATCGCTCCCAAGAGAAGGATCAATCTCATGACGAACATGGATATCAGCCCCGCCGCTGCCGCCGGCCGCTTCACCTTTCCCGGAACCGATATTTCCGTCAACCGCATGGGCTTCGGCGCCATGCAGCTTGCCGGCCCCCATGTCTTCGGCGAGCCGAAGGATCCCGACGAATGCCGGGCGGTGCTGCGGGAGGCGCTCGCGCTTGGCATCGACCATATCGATACCAGCGATTTCTATGGCCCCTACGTCACCAACCGGCTGATCGCCGAAACGCTCGCCCCCTATCCCGACAATCTCACGCTGGTTACCAAGATCGGCGGCTGGCGCGATGACGCCGGCGGCTGGAACATGAACCACGAGCCGGATTTCCTGCGCAAATCCGTCGAGGACAATCTGGAGCGGCTGAAGCTGGACCGGATCGCGATCGTCAACCTGCGCATGGGCAGCGTCAACGGCTTCAGCGAGGACGGCGAGATCGCCGCGCCAATGGAGGCGATGCGGCGGATGCAGGCGGAAGGCCTGGTCGCGCATATCGGCATCTCGACCGTCACGGAAAGCCAGCTCAGGATTGCTCAGGACATCGCCCCGATCGTCTGCGTGCAGAACCACTATAATCTCATCCACCGCGACGACGACGCCATGATCGACAGCCTCGCCGAACAGGGCATCGCCTACGTGCCGTATTTCCCGCTCGGCGGCTTCCTGCCCTATCAGGCTGATATTCTTGACCAGGTCGCAAGGGAACTTGATACGTCCATCCAGAAGGTCTCGCTCGCCTGGCTGTTGCAGCGCAGCCCGAATATTCTTGTCATTCCCGGCACATCATCGCGCGCCCATCTGCGCGATAATATCGCCGCGGCCGAACTGACGCTCGGCGAAGAACATCTGAAGCGGCTCGACGCCATCGCTGCCTGATCGCATACCAACGTCCTGACACGATACATGCGGAGCGGCCGGCCCGGCGCTCCGCATGTTTTTGTTTTGTTCACTTTTATCTGGAAGCCTCGCGGCAAGAACGATAGGGTGAATTCATGGAAAAGACGATTCGCATCATTGGCATCGATCCGGGGCTGAGGCGCACCGGCTGGGGCGTTATCGAGACATTGGGAAATTCCCTCAAATTCATCGATTCCGGCACCGTCACCTCCGATGGCGATCTGGACCTGCCCTCGCGGCTGCGCCAGCTCCATGATGGGTTGTCAGAAGTGGTGCACGGCTTTCGCCCGGACGAGGCGGCGGTGGAGCAGACCTTTGTCAACAAGGACGCGGTGGCGACGCTGAAGCTTGGCCAGGCGCGCGGCATCGCCCTGCTGGTGCCCTCGCTCGCCGGGCTCCCGGTGGCCGAATACGCGCCCAACGCCGTGAAGAAGGCCGTGATCGGCGTCGGCCACGGCGATAAGCAGCAGATCCACATGATGCTGAAGGTTCTGATGCCGCGCGTGCAGTTCAAGGGCAGCGATGCGGCGGACGCCCTGGCGATCGCCATCTGCCACAGCCATAATCGCGGCGGCAACCGGATGATGAAAGCGGCGATGGCGGCGGGGTGATGCCGGCCGGTCTGTCGATAGATTCAGCAGGCACGGAATGAATGAATGATTATGAAAAGTGACGCTTGCTCCCATTACTCTCTCCCGCTG
>NZ_DEPM01000256.1:0-213 GCF_002358775.1 Martelella sp. UBA3392 | reverse complement strand
CCGAAAGGGGCAGTGAGGGTGGAGTGGCATTTGGGGGCTGTGCGGCGAGTGAACGGTAAGCAGCACACGCTGCGAGAACAAGAGGCATACGCGTGAAGACGTCACGTCAGAGGGAAAAAACTGCATGATCGGCAAGCTCAAGGGCGTGATCGACGAGATCGGCGATGACCATGTTGTGGTCGATGTGCATGGCGTCTGTTACGTCGCCTTCTG
>NZ_DEPM01000117.1:2326-7020 GCF_002358775.1 Martelella sp. UBA3392 | reverse complement strand
GACCTGATCTCGCCGGAAATCCTCGAACTGGCGCGGCGCGAGGCCAAGCGCATGCTGGTCGGCAAACGCGGCGGGCGGACAAGCTGCCGGCAGGAGGATATCAACCGGATGATGCTCGGTCTGGCGCGGGCCGGAAAACGGGTCGTGCGGCTGAAATCGGGCGACCCCTCGGTGTTCGGACGGTCCGGCGAGGAAATCACGGCCCTTCGCGAAGCGGGCATCCCGGTCTCGGTGATCCCCGGCGTCACCGCCGCAAGCGCGCTCGCCGCCGGCGCCACCACCTCGCTCACCCACCGCGATTGCGCCCAGTCTGTCCGCTTCGTCACCGGGCACTCGAAAAAGGGTGCGCTGCCGGAAGACATCGACTGGCGCGCCATCGCCGACCCGACGACGACCACGATGTTCTACATGGGCGGCCGCACCGCCGGCGAAATCGCAACACGGCTGATCGCCGAAGGGCTTTCGCCGGAAACCCCGGTCCTGATCGCTTCCAACATCAGCCGACCGGACGAAAGACGCTGGCACGGCACGCTCGCAAGCCTTGGCCGGGGCATGGCTGAAATCGGCCATGACAACCCGGTCCTGTTCGGCGTCGGCCGGGTCTTTGCGAAGACCGTCGCGGTAAGCGACAGGCAGGCTTTATTGCCGCGTTATCTCAAGGAAGTTCGGCCTTTGCCGGCGACGGTTTATAACAATTCCAGGTGAAGTGGACACCGGTTCACCGTCCGGAATTGCGTAAAAACAAAGAGATAGAACCTTTCCGCGTTTCCGTGAAATGCGGAAAGGTTCTAGAGCCCTTCAGGCTGGTTTCCAGCCGCGCTCGGACAAGGGCTGGTCCGGCGCTTCGATGGTGATAAAGCTGGCGAGTTCGGGGCCGAAGGTCGGCAGCGCCATCGGGCAGCGGACGCCTGGCAGGACCCGCACGTCGAAGAGCTCCTTGATCCCGCCCTCGAGGCGCAGCCATTCGACGATATCGCCATTGGCGGTGTTGACGATCTGCAGCCCGCACCAGGCCTCGGCCTTGCGGCTTTCCAGCTCCTCCTGGAGATTGAGCCCGGAAAACACACCCTCGCGCCGCGCCAGCGAAAGCCCGACCAAGGCATGGCCGTCATGGAAGGACAGGCCGCGCAGGAAGCCGGGGCAGAAGGCAACGCGCTCGCGCGTCCTGCTTTCAAGGTCCAGCCGGGTGAGATAGCCATTGCCGGAATCGAGAAACCACAGAGCGCCCTCGTGCAGGCGCGGGGAATGCGGCATCGACAGGCCTTCGGCGACAATCTCGTCCGTTTCGATATCGACGACCACGCCGCCATCGCGACGATGCTCGCGCCAGCCGTCGACGATGTCCGAGGTCGAGACCGAGGTGACAAAGCGCGGAACGCCGTTTTCCATCGCAAGTCCGTTCAGGTGGCAGCGGTCCTCCGGGGCCAGCCTGGAAATGAACGGCGGGCGCCAGACTGGCTTGAACGAATGGGCGACGCTGTCGGTCGCCAGACACGAATATTTGGTGTTGACGAAAAGCAGCCGACCGGCGGCGTCGATGCCCAGCTCATGAACATCGAGATCGGACACCGTCTGGCCGCGGCGCGGCACGTAGAGCCTGTCGAAATGCTCGTTGGCGCGCTCATTGGGCGCCAGTACGTTCTCAAAGCGCCAGATCTGGGCAAGGCCGGCCAGCAGCAGGCGCTGGGCATCGCCGATCAACCCCATGGCTCGGACGAAATTGCGCTGGTGCAGCGAGAGCGACCCGTTGGGCAGGGTGCCGACAAGAAAGAGCTGGCCGGTCTGGTAGGAGGTGAAGGCCAGCGAGCAGTTGTGCATGGCAAGCCACTGCGGAAAGCCGCGCGAACAGGTCACATTGGTCTGCAGCACCGCGGGATCCACCCGCGCCTCGGGCGCATCCGCGCGGTCCGGCGCAGCGGTGCCGTTGGCGGCATTTTTGTCTTCGGACGGATCGGCGGGCATGCGGTATTCCTGTGCGTTGGGTAGGCTGGGGAGAGCGGCAATGGCGCTTGCGGCTCTCCAGCGTTTTTGGCAGGCCGTGGCCTGCGATTTTGTCAGAACCGGTAGCCGAACCGCACGGAGCCGACATGCGACTGATAGTCGTCGGCGAACGAGCCGTCATACTGGAACTTCAACTCCATGCCCTGGCGTTGCGCAAGGTCGAGCCCGAGCGAGACATGGCCCACCGTATCGGCGATCGGCGTAAAGGTCGAGAAGCTGTCCATCGAGGAGAGGCCCGCAAACCGCGCCGTCGTCTCCCATTCATCCGATGTCAGGAAGGTCACGCCGAGATCGCCGTAAAGCCGCGCCGGCCAGTTTTCCTTGAACGGTATCCGCGCGCCGAACTCGATGCCCGGCGTGACGCCGAACGCGGTATCGGAATTGCCGTCGACCATCAGGTTCACCGCGCCGGCGCCGGTTTCGGTGTAGCCGAACTGGTGCATGTTGATGACATCGAAATCCACCTTCGGGCGCATGTAATACTCATCGCCGAGGGCTATTTCATAGGACGCGCGGAACCGGGCGAAGAACATCGCCGAATCCGGCTCGCCCCGCGCCGTGGCCGAGAGCGTGTCGAGGTTGATATAGCGTTTGGAATCGCCCCAATTGTAGCCCGCGCCGCCGACGAGGCCGAAGAGCCACGGCCCCATCTCCCGCTTCAGCGCGACCGCGCCGGTGAAGGATTGCTGATCCATCTTCTCCGAACCGCTGTCGTTGCGGAACCAGCTGTTTTCATAGGTGAGCCCCGAGCCAAGGAACCAGCCATCGCTGAGCTCCGTCTGGCCGCCGATCTGCAACCCGCCGACCGACTGGGTGTAGCCGGAAGCATCGCCATGGGCGTCCTGCGTCGTCTCGCCGCCAAGCACGCGGCTCCATACGCATGAGCCCTCATCCATCATCACGCCGGTCGTCTCGAAGGCCGGGCACGACAGCACGCTGTTGGCCGCGGAAATCGCCGCCGAGGGCGAATCCGCCAGCGGCGCCGCCGCCGTCTGCGAGGCGAGTTCCAGCAACATGTCGGAGAAGGTATCGGGCTCGGACTGATGGAACGCGCCGAAGGCCTCGCCGAGCGAAATCTCGTCCTCGGCGAACTTCACTTCCGTGGCGCTGCCGTCGGCGACCTTGTCCCAGGCCTGCTGCATCGCCTTCGAAACCTCGCCGGCATTCTTGCCGAGCGAGACGCCATTGCCGGTGAAATACGCGTCATCGACCGAGAAACCGTACCAGCCCTCTGCCGATTTCGTCACGTCGGTGAAATCGAAGACCAGCGAGGAAAGTGCCGTGAGCGACGAGGTGTCGCTGCCCTCGGCCTTCAGGAACTCGCTGCGCGCGTTCGGAAGCAGGGCATTGGCGTTGATATCGACGCCCCAGGTCCCGGCGAAGTCGCCTTCGATCGTCAGCCGGTCGGCCGTGCCGTGTTCCATGTCGACATCGAGATTGGTGAGCAGCCCGCCCTTGCTGGCGCTTTCCGTGCGCCAGTCGATCCGGTCGCTGCGCTTGAAATAGCTGAACGGCGAGAACGTGGTCGAAAGGCCGAGATCGGCGACATCATAGGCGCTGCCCGATGAGCCGATGCCGGCGAGATCGCCGGTGAAGGTCGTAGCAATCGTGTTCCACGCGCCGCCCGGGTCAATGCTGCCGGCATTGAGCACAGCGTCGACATCGGCGATCGCGCCGGTCACGAACGTGCCAGTTCCCTGATTGAGGAAAAGGCTTGTGCCACCGACAGCCGCCATCTGCACCGCGCCATTGGCCGCGGAGGACGATGAAGTGGCGAAGTCGTGCTGCACGATATTGCCGGTGAATGTGCCGGAATTGCTGTGTGTGATGCTGGTCTTCTTGGCCGCGGAAACATAGAGCGCGCCGCCCTGAAACTCTCCGTCCACTGCGGCCGCTTTGGACCCCGTCAGCGATCCGCCCTGATCCAGCGTCAGCGTCATCGTCTCGCCGGTCGTCTGGGCCCATACGCCCCAGGCGGTCGGGTCCGTCACGGTAACCGATCCGTCGATCGTCACGGCGAGCGAGCCAGATGACGTATTGCCATCCGCATCAGAACCTTTCGTGTTGTTGAAACGACCGAGTGTGCCGGCATAGGTCTTGCCGTTTTGTGTGAAGATGCCGCCCGACCCGCCAATGGCCTGGGCCACGATGCCGTGGGCGTATTTGCCGGTGGTCTGGACAGACGCGCCGGCGTCGACCGTAACGTTGACGATGCCGGCGCTGTCCGCGTTGCCGCTGTCGGAATAGTAGTAATTCGAGCCGCTCGACGTGCCGCCGTAATAGCCGTAGGACGCGTTGAGCTTCTGCGCCAGATCAGCCGCCACGCCACCGCCGCCGGAAATCGTCTGCGCCAGTATGCCGAAAGCGCCATCGCCGGAGGTAATGATGGTGGCGCCGTCCTCGAGCGTGACCGACGCCTCGTCGGCGCTGTTGGGCGCCTGTTCCTGGACGAAGGATATCTTGTCAGTGACAGCAGCGGCTGCCGTCAGGAAGCCGCCGCCGCCGCTGATCGACTGCGCGACGATGCCCGCCGAGCGCGCGCCATAGGTGGTGATCGCGCCGCTGTGGGTGATCGCCACCTTGCCGCCATGGGCCGAACCGGAATTGCTGCTGGACCCCATGGTCACGCTCAGCACATTGGTGATGGTATCGTCATTGACCGCATTGGCTGTGCCGAGCGCCACGCCGACGAG
>NZ_DEPM01000117.1:1014-1943 GCF_002358775.1 Martelella sp. UBA3392 | reverse complement strand
ACGATTTTGGTATCGGAGAGGGTTTTGACGGTAACGGTGCCGGCGGTTCCGGCACTGCCATCCGCCTTGCCGCCGAGGCCGATCTTGACCTTGGAAACGGCAAGACCGGAGGAAAAACCGATGCCGCCGCCGCCGGCGATCGACTGGGCAACGATGCCGTGCGAGGCGAAGCCGCCGGTATAGATGTTGCCGGCGTAAACCGAGACGTTGCCGCCGTCACCGCCGCTGCCGCCTTCCGAGCCGATGGTGAGCGTGGCGCAGCTATCCTTGTCGTCGGAGCTGGAATCGTCGCTGCTGGAACTGCTGGAGGAATCGCAACTGCTGGAGGTATCGCTGTCGTCGGAATCATCGCTGCCCGACGAGATCGCCACCGCGCCGCCGCCGCCGCCGACCGATTGGGCGACGATGCCGGCCGACATCGTGCCATAGGTGTGGATCGTGCCGGTGCCGACGATCGTGCCCGAACTGTCCTGGCCGATGGTCACCGCGCCGCCGGCCCCTCCCGCGCCGCCGGTCGAGCCGACGGTCACCCCGAATGTCAGGGTCTTGTCGTCGTCATCGCCATCATCGCCGCCGTCATCATCATCTCCGCCGTCGTCATCGTCATCCGATGATGACACCATGGCGAGCGACGTTTCCGTCGCTTCGGCGTCGTCTCCGCCGTCATCATCGTCGTCGTCCTCGTCTTCCTTGATGGAAAGCGAGCTTTTGCCGGAACCCGCCGCGCCGCCGCCGCCGCCGATCGATTGTGCCAGTATCGCATCTGACCAGTCGCCCTTGGTGGTGATTGCGCCTTCGCTCGAAATGCTCACCGCGCCGCCATCGCCGCCGGCCGCACCTTTCGCGCCGAGCCCGATCGTGATGTCCCAGTCCGCGTCGCCGCTGCCGCCGCCGCCTGATGAGGAGCCGCCGCCGCCGCCGATCGACTG
>NZ_DEPM01000117.1:718-887 GCF_002358775.1 Martelella sp. UBA3392 | reverse complement strand
GCCGCCGCCGATCGATTGCGCCAGTATCGCATCCGACCAGTCGCCCTTGGTGGTGATCGCGCCTTCGCTCGAAACGCTGACCGCGCCGCCATCGCCGCCCGCTGAACCCTGTGCACCGAGACCGATGGTGATGTCCCAGTCCGCATCGCCGCTGCCGCCGCCGCCTGAT
>NZ_DEPM01000117.1:495-707 GCF_002358775.1 Martelella sp. UBA3392 | reverse complement strand
CGCCGCCGATCGACTGGGCGAAGATACCGCGGGACACATGGCCGCCGGTGTAGATCGAAGCGCCGGCGTCATCCATATGCACGTCGACGCTGCCGCCATTGGTGCCGGCGCCGCCGTCGGCCCCAAGGCCGATATTCAACGCGGCCGACTTGATGCCGTCTGCCGCCTTGGTCGAGCCGGAGCCGGTGCCGGCATTGCCGCCGCCGCCGCCG
>NZ_DEPM01000117.1:0-189 GCF_002358775.1 Martelella sp. UBA3392 | reverse complement strand
ATTGCCGCCGCCGCCGCCGATCGAATGCGCCAGAATGCCGTCGGCATAGTCGCCCGTGGTGCTGATCGCGCCGTAATGGCTGACGCTGACCGTGCCGCCGACGCCGCCAACGCCACCATAGCCGCCGACATAGGAATTGACCGAGACGGCAAAATCCGTGCCCGCGTCGACTTTCTCCTCGTCTTCCGC
>NZ_DEPM01000013.1:22614-31669 GCF_002358775.1 Martelella sp. UBA3392 | reverse complement strand
CACGATATCCTGCTGATCGCCGACGAAGTGGTCACCGGCTTCGGCCGTCTCGGCACCATGTTCGGCTCCGTCCACTACGGCATCGAGCCCGACATCATCACCATCGCCAAGGGTTTGACCTCGGCCTATGCTCCACTGTCGGGCTCGATCATCTCCGACAAGGTGTGGAAGGTCCTCGAACAGGGCACCGACGAGAATGGCCCGATAGGCCATGGCTGGACCTACTCCGCGCACCCGATCGGCGCGGCGGCGGGCGTTGCCAACCTGCAGCTACTCGACAAGCTGAACCTTGTCTCCAATGCCGGCGAGACCGGCGCCTATCTCAACAAGGCCATGTCCGACGCGCTCGGCGACCACGCCAATGTCGGCCAGATTCGCGGCGAAGGCATGCTCTGCGCCGTCGAATTCGTCGAGGACCGCGACAGCCGCACCTTCTTCGATCCGTCAAAGAAGATCGGACCGTCGGTGTCTGCCGCCATGCTCAAGCGCGGCGTTATTGCCCGCGCCATGCCGCAGGGCGATATCATCGGCTACGCACCGCCCTTCTGCCTGACGCGTGAGGAAGCCGACACCATCGTTTCGGCCACAGTGGACGCGGTAAAGGAAGTGCTCGGCTAAGCATCGTCGCAGTCTGAAAAGCGAAAGCGCGGGATCGCAAGGCCCCGCGCTCGGCTACTACACCGCCACCGGCGCGGCGATCGCCGAGTGGGGATCGTAGTCGGTTACCTCGAAGTCCTCGATCCGATAGCCGTCGATTGAGGCCGGGCGGCGGAGAAGGCTCAGCTTGGGGAACGGGCGCGGTTTGCGGGCGATCAGTTGCTGGGCCATGTCGAGATGGTTCAGGTAGAGGTGATAGTCGCCCGCCATCCAGATCAGTTCGCCGGGGGCCATGTCGACCTGCTGCGCCACCATGGAAAGCAGCGCCGCCGAGGCCGCGCAGTTGAAGGGCGCGCCGAGGCCGACATCGAGGCTTCGCTGGAACAGCAGCATGGAAAGTTTCAACTTGGGCTCGCCCGGCCCGGCGCTTTTGTTCTCGGATGTATGGAACTGATAGGTCATATGGCAGGGCGGCAGCGCCATCTGGTCCAGCTCGCCGACATTCCAGGCGTGGAACAGCATGCGCCGGCTTGCCGGATTGGTTTTCAGCGTCTCGATGACGGTCGCGATCTGGTCGTGTTCCTTGCCGTTGGCATCGAGCCAGCGCCGCCACTGCTTGCCGTAAACGGGGCCGAGATCGCCCCACTCAAGCGCAAATGCGTCATCGGCAAGGATACGCTCCTCGAAGGCTTCCTGCGAGATCTGCTCGCCTGACGCCTTGCGGTATTTCTCCAGCGGCCAGTCGGTCCAGATGCGGACGTTTTCCTTCAGGAGCGACTGGATATTGGTCTGGCCGGTCAGGAACCACAGCATCTCCTTGATCGCGGTCTTCCAGTAGACGCGCTTGGTCGTGAACGCCGGAAACGTGCCGTCGGAGATATCGAAGCGCATCATCGCGCCGAAGGCGGAAAGCGTGCCGACGCCGGTGCGGTCTATCCGGCGGTCGCCTTTTTCCAAAAGGTGCTCGAGCAGGTCGAGATATTGGTATTCGGGATGACGCGCCATGCGAAGCTCCTTGGAATCGTGCCGCAAGTCTGGAGATAGCGCGCCGCCAAGGCAAGATATCGGCGCTGAATTCGCCCGGTTGCCCACCGGAATGCGGCGGCAGCAGGCCCGGGACCGGAATTTCTCTGTCCCCGCCCCTTTCCAGAAGCTTTTGAAACACTTATATCAGGTCTGCCGGCTTGACCGGCTATGGTGATAAACGGCAATGCAATAAGCTCATTGGACCCGGGGGCGGTACCCGGCGCCTCCACCATGATCAGGCGGAAAGGCCTGATTTTGATGGGGGCGAAACAGGATCGACAAGAGTGTAAAGATTGACCTTTTACCCGGCATGATACCACCGTTATCGGGTCAAACGAGTAGTTGCAAATGACAACAAAGCTCAGGGTTACGCTGTAGCTGCCTAATGGCGGTTCCAGAAACCCAAATCAAGTCCTTGCGGGTAGCACCGTAAGGCGGGGTCCGGAGGCACCTGGCAACAGAAGCCTCCACCTGATTTTGAACAAAATCCCCTATAATGATTGCGATTTCCGAAAAGCCGACTTATGGCTGTGGGGAACGCAGCAACCGGGCGAGAGGCAGGAAGATTTGATGGGGCAGGACCATATTCGCTACGACGTTTTGGCGCAGGATGCATTGCGGGGCATGATCCGCAAGGTTCTGGCCGAAGTGGCCGCAACAGGCCACCTGCCCGGCGAACATCATTTCTTCATCACCTTCCTGACCGGCGCGCCGGGCGTGAAAATCTCGCCGGCGCTGAAGGAAAAATACGCCCAGCAGATGACCATCGTCATCCAGCACCAGTTCTGGGACCTGAAGGTGACCGACGCGCTGTTCGAGATCGGCCTGTCCTTCTCCGACGTGCCGGAACGCCTCGTCATTCCCTTCAATGCCATCGTCGGCTTCTACGATCCTTCGGTGAACTTCGAGCTTGAATTTGACGTCGCGACCCTCGATGTTGAAGAGGAGACGCCGACCGATCCGCCGATGAATGACGGCGATGACGGCCCCGGCGGCGATGACGGCGCGTCCGTGGTCTCGCTCGACGCCTTCCGCAAGAAGCACTGAACGTTCGATGTGCGCCGAGATCGTCAATCTGCGGCAGCAGCGCAAACGCAACGAACGCCGCAAGTCCGAGCAGAAAGCCGCTGAAAATCGCGCGCTTCACGGCCTCACCAAGGGCGAGAAGCAGCGTGAGAAGCTGGAGCGCGACAAGGCGCAGCGCCAGTTCGACCAAGGGCGGCGCGAGCGCGGCGGCGACGAGGCGTGATCCGCAAGCACTCCGTCAGCCTTCACGGCCACCGCACCAGCTTTTCCCTGGAAGATGCATTTTATGCTGAACTGACCCGGATCGCGGACAACCGCGATCTCAGCCTCGCGTCCCTTATCGCTGAAATTGATGACGCGCGGGATGGCGAGATCAACCTCTCATCCGCCATCCGGCTTTTCGTGCTTGCCGAGATAAAGGCGGGACGCTGAAACCAAGCCCCTGCCCAAAGCGCCGTCAGACCTCGCCGTAAAACGCCCGGTGATAGGCGACTTTGCCCGTTGGAACGTGACCGTCGAAATCGAGCGCCATGAAATGGTCCGGCGGAGCCCCCTCCAGCGTCAGCGCCGGCTCGTGGCGGAAGCCGAAGCGCTGGTAGAAACCGGGCGCACCCAGCACCACCACGCCGCGCGCACCTTCGTCCTTCAAAAGCTCCAGCCCGCCGAGCACCAGCGAGGTGCCGATCTCGCGGCGCTGGCATGCCGGATCGACGGCGAGCGGTCCAAGACCGAACCAGCCGTCTGTCCCATCCGAGATGCCGACCGGCGAGAACGCGATATGGCCGACGGGCCGCCCCTCCTCCTCCGCCACCAGCGCCAGCGACAGGGCGCCCGCCTTGCGCAGCCTGCGGATGATGTCGGCCTCGCTGCCATCGCTGTACGGCATTCCGGCAAAGGCGACCGCCACGAGCCTGTAGATCGCGGCGACGTCGTCTTGACGTTCCCGACGGACGATCATTCCACGGTCACCGCCTTGGCGAGGTTGCGCGGTTGGTCGGCATCCGTGCCCATGAATACCGCGGTATGATAGGCCAGTAACTGGATCGGCAGCGAGAACACCATCGGCGCGATGAATTCCGGCATGTCCGGCAGCACGATGGTCTGCATGGTCTTGAGCTCCGAGGCCTTCGCGCCGCTCTCGTCGGTGATGAACACGATCTTGCCGTCGCGGGCAGCGACTTCCTGCATGTTGGACACCGTCTTTTCGAAGAACCGGTCATGGGGCGCGATCACGATCACCGGCATATTTTCGTCGATCAGCGCGATCGGCCCGTGCTTCAGCTCGCCTGCGGCATAGCCCTCGGCGTGGATATAGGTGATTTCCTTGAGCTTGAGCGCGCCTTCCAGTGCCAGCGGATAGCTGGTGCCGCGACCGAGATAGAGAACGTGATGGAAATGCGAGAGTTCGCGGGAGAGCTTTTCGATCTGCGGCTGCACGGCATGCAGCACCTGGCTCATCAGTCGCGGCACTTCCGAAAGCGCGTGCACCAGTTCCTTTTCGCCCTCCGGCGAAAGCGTGCCGCGTTCGCGCCCGGCGCGCAGCGCGAGCGACGCCATCAGCGCAAGCTGGCAGGTGAAGGCCTTGGTGGAAGCGACCGAAATTTCCGGCCCCGCCAGGATCGGGAACACCGCATCGGCCTCGCGCGCGATGGTCGAGCCGGTAACATTGACGAGCGCGCCGGTCTTAGCGCCCTGCTCCTTGCAGTACCGAAGCGAGGCCAGCGTATCGGCGGTTTCGCCGGACTGCGAGATGAACAGCGCAAGCGTGTCATCCGAAATCGGCAATTCGCGATAGCGGAACTCCGAGGCGACGTCGATCTCCACCGGCAGGCGGGCATAGCGCTCGATCCAGTATTTGCCGATCAGGCCGGAAAGATAGGCCGTACCGCAGGCGGCGATGGTGAGACGGGAGATTTTCGAGAAATCGATCCCGTCATCGGCGACCGCCGATCTTTCCGCCGCGAAATCGCAGTAACGGCCGAGCGTATGCGAGATCACCTCCGGCTGATCGAAAATCTCCTTTTCCATGAAGTGGCGGTGATTGCCTTTGTCGATCAGCATCGCGGACAATTGCAGCGGCTGGCGCTGGCGGCGCACCGGTTCGCCGGCAAAATCGCAGAACACCGCGCCGTCGCGATCAATGATCGCCATATCGCCGTCTTCCAGATAGGAAATCCCGGTCGCAAGCGGCGCAAGCGCGATCGCATCGGAACCGACATACATCTCGTCCTCGCCGTGACCAATGGCGAGCGGCGGGCCGTAGCGCGCGACGAACAGCGTATCCGGCCGATCCTTGAAAAGGATGACCAGCGCGAACGCGCCACTGACCCTCTGCAGCATGGCCAGCACCGCATCGCGCGGGGCCATGCCGTTGCTGCGGTAATCGTCCAGGAGCCGGGCAACCACTTCGGTGTCGGTATCGCTCGAAAAACTCACGCCCTTGGCCGTCAGCTCGGCACGAAGTTCCGCGAAATTCTCGATGATGCCGTTGTGAACGACGGCGACATCGCCGGCGATATGGGGATGGGCATTGGCCTCGTTGGGAACGCCATGCGTGGCCCAGCGGGTATGGGCGATGCCGGTGACGCCGTCGACCGGATCATCGGCCAGGCAGATCCGCAGGTTTTCGAGCTTTCCCGGCGCGCGGCGGCGCACCAGTTCGCCCTCCTCGATCACGGCAATGCCTGCCGAATCATAGCCGCGATATTCAAGCCGCTTCAAAGCATCGACAAGACGACCGGCCACCGGCCGAACGCCAACGATCCCCACTATTCCGCACATATGGTCACTTGCCCCCGTCCTTCTTGCGCGCCGCCTTGATGGCCAGCGAGCGGGCGCGCAGCAATTCGGCACGCCCTTCCTTGTTTTCCTGGCGTCCGCGCGCGAGCGCAAGCGCATTGTCCGGCACATCGCGGGTAACCACGCTGCCGGACCCGACATAGGCATGGTCGCCGATGCGCACGGGCGCCACCAGCGACGAATTGGAGCCGATGAAACTGTCCGCCCCGATCTCCGTCCTGAACTTGTTGACCCCGTCATAATTGCAGGTGATCGTTCCGGCACCAATATTGGCGCGCGCGCCGACGCTGGCATCGCCGATATAGGTCAGGTGGTTGACCTTGGCGCCCACGCCGATATCGCCGTTCTTCACCTCGCAGAAATTGCCGACCTTGGCATCCTCGTGCAGCACAGCGCCCGGCCTCAGCCGCGCGAATGGCCCGACCTTGCTGCCGGGTGCGATCTTTGCGCCCTCGATATGACTATAGGCGTGGATCGTGACATTGTCCGCAATCTCGACGCCGGGGCCGAAGAAAACATTGGGCTCAATCACGCAATCGGGACCGATGATGGTGTCGTGGCAGAGGAAGACGGTCTCAGGCGCGATCATCGTGACGCCGTCAAGCATCAATTCATGGCGACGGCGGGCCTGCCAGATGCGCTCCAGTTCGGCGAGTTCGGCGCGGTTGTTGCAGCCCAGCACTTCCTCGGCATCGGCCATCACCACGCCGGCGCGCCCGCCCTTCGCCAGCGCCGCCTCCACGATATCGGTCAGGTAGTATTCGCCCTTGGCATTGTCATTGCCGATCGCGTCGAGCAGTTCGAGCGCGCGCCTCCCGTTGAACGCCATCAGCCCGCTGTTGCAGAGCGTGACCTTGCGCTCTTCGTCGCTGGCGTCCTTTTCCTCACGGATGGCATAGAGCGCGCCGTCGCGGGTCAGGAGCCGGCCGTAACCTGTCGGGGTCTCGGTTTCGAAGCCGATAACGACGACATCGTCGCCCTCTTCGAGCGCCGCCCGCGCCTTGGCAAGCGTCTCACCCGTCACCAGCGGCGTGTCGCCATAGGTCACGATCACGTCGTCATAGCCGCGTTCAAGCGCCGCGCGAGCGGCAAGAACGGCGTGGGCAGTGCCAAGCCGTTCGCGCTGCTCATAGGTCTCCAGCGCCACGCCCGGCAACGCGCATGCGTCCGCCACCCGGTCGCCATCGCGGCCGACAACCAGCGCCACCGCATCCACGCCGGAACGGGAAACAGTGTCCACCACATGCGCCGCCATCGCGCGGCCGGCCACCTCGTGCAGCATCTTGGTCCTGGCCGATTTCATCCGCGTTCCATCGCCCGCCGCCAGAACGATTGCCAGTGCGCTGCGTGACATGAAATCCCCTTCCGCTTCCTACCGTTTGAGCCGCTATCGCTTGTAGCCGAATCCTGACCGAGACCTATTCAAAAAATGTGAATAATTTTTATGTGCAGAGCCGCCATGCGACACATTTTTCGCCGCGCGCCGCTCCTGCCCTGCGACGAACACCGCCACGTCCTGGAGCCGTCTTGACCCAGGTCAATGAAGCACGAGAGGCATTGAACTCTAATAGCGGCAGAACGGTCGGGCAGAAGGCCGAGCTACTGCACCCGGGAAACAGTTGTGAACAAGCATATGCTGGTCAAAAACCTGGCGCCGTTCTCGGCGCTCTCATCGACACATGGCACGATTTCAGGGCTCTGCGATGCGCTGGAGGCGGTGGCCGATTCGCTGCCCGGCAATATCGACCGGCACAGTTGCCAATGTCTGTCCGAGACCTTGATGCCACTCCTGAAGCTCGCCCAGCAACGCGAGGAAAGACAGGTGTTTCCGCCATTGCGCCGCAAAGGTGGGGCACCGGCCATGTTCGACCGGCTTCATCAGGAGCATTTCGAGGATCTGTGCTTCGCCGAGGAGGCAAGCGAGGCGCTGGGACGGCTCGCCCGTGGTGAAGAGGTCAATACCGAGGCAACCGGCTATCTGCTGCGCGGCCTTTTCACCACGCTGCGTCGGCATATCGTGTTCGAGAAGGACTTTCTCGAAAGTCTTCAGGCCACGAAGTAGCCCACGGTCGCAGAAAGCCGCTATCCCCGTTTCCGGCGGTTCCAGCGGTCGTGATACCAGAGCCACTGCTCGGGATATTCCCGTACCCAGCTTTCAACCTTATCGTTCAGCACCTGCGCCGTCGCCGGTATGTCGATCGCGCCTTTTTCATTGCGCGGCAGCGTGATTTCGTCTTCCAGCACCAGACGGAACCGGTTGTTCGGCAGGCGGATGCAGCGCGCGGGATAGATCGCGCAGTCGAACTGGCGCGCGAGCTTTCCGAGCAGCGGATTGGTCTGCACGTCCTGCCCGAAAAACGACGAGTGCGTGCCGCGCTTGAACTTCTGGTCCACCAGCACGCCGACGCCGCCGCCCTGTTCCAGCGTTCCCGCCAGCGCGAAGGCCGACCCGGCATGGGACGGCACCAGATCGCCCATGCGCTTGCGCCGGAAACGGAAAACCTTCTTGGCGATATAGGGGTTGTTCGGCGGACGGAACAGCACCGAGACATGGAGGTTGAAGGACGCGGCGGCGACCGGCAGAAGCTCGAAATTGCCGGTATGGGCGGTAAAGACGATGAACGGCCGATCGCGATCTAGCAGCGTCACAAACCGCTCCACGCCCTCCACTTCAATCCGGCCATGGCTGTCGGCCTCCGGATCGAAATCGAAAAGCTCATCGAGAAACACATATTCCGCGGCCAGCCGGCCGATATGGCCCCAGCTCGCGATCGCGATGCGCTCGATCTCGGCTTCATCCTTCTCAGGAAACGCCTTCCGCAGGTTTTCGAGAATCAGCTTGTGGCGGCCGGTATGGGGGCCGATCTTGCGCATCACCCAATCGGCAAAGCGGATCGAACCGTCGGCCGGAAACAGCTTGAGAACCGAAAGCAGCGCGAAAATCAGATAGGCCACCAGCCATTGCTGGAACTGGCGGGCTTTCAGAACGACGCGGGTTATGAAGGATTTCAACGGATCGGGCCCATATTAGAACTTTGCGGCGCAAATGCCGCGCGTCCGTCTTTTATCGGCGAAAGTCGCTGAAGCCAAGTCGCGATCAATCCTCGATCCTGAGCACGATCTTGCCGAACACCTGGCGGCTTTCCATGCGCTCCAGCGCCTTGTCGATGCCGTCGAAGTCGACCAGCGTGTCGATCACCGGATGCACCACGCCCTGCGCCATCTTCTGCATGGCGTTGGCCATGTTCTCCATCCGGCAGCCGAACGAGCCGAGCAGTTTGAGCTGCTGCTGGAACAGCATCATCAGGTTGATATTGGTGGAGACGCCCGAGGTCGAGCCGCAAGTGACCAGCCGGCCGCCGCGCTTCATCGCCAGCATCGAGCCCGCCCATGTATCGGCGCCGACATGTTCGAACACGACATCGACGCCCTTCTTCTTCGTGAGCTTGCGCACCACGCCCTCGAACCGGTCCTCGCGATAGTTGATGACGTGGTCGGCCCCGAGTTCGCGGGCCTTTTCCATCTTGTCTTCCGAGCCCACCGTGGTGATCACGGTGCAGCCCGTCTTCTTGGCAAGCTGGATCGCCGCCGAGCCGATGCCGGAGCC